>JAWONR010000062.1:0-8774 GCA_033865115.1 Candidatus Persebacter sydneyensis
GAATCTCCAGCTTCTCTGCTCCCCGGAGAGAGTAATGTGGAACACTATCGCATGGTCGGCTTGCTTGGCGGAGTCGCACAGGCAACAATGACCGTGCAGGTATTCACCAACCGTGAAGTCGGTGACGTTGACCCCGGCGACCCCGTTGACCCCGGTGTTGTATTGTCGCCGCTTGCCGAGTCACTCAACCGGGCTTTGGGAGACGAGTTACCCTCAAGCATATTGGGCTTTGGCGGATTCAGTCATAGTGGAAGAGCGGTGTCGTTGGCTTCAAACACATACGCCATTAATTCAACAGTGAGTCTCGCCATCGGCGCGCCGTTTACATCCGGCGGCAAGAACGCGGTGTCATTGCCGTCATTGTCGTCATCCGTCACCGTCACTTCGGAGGGAGTCACCACTCTTTATATGACATTCAATCCGACCAACAGAGGGTTGGATTATGTTGTCACTTCCGTAGCCGACCCGGCAACACTTACAGTGAACGGTTCATGGAATGAAGCACATAATTTGATAGCGAATTTCGGCGCCACATATCCGGCGGTGACGGTGTCGGTACGGACGACATTTGAACCGTTTGCCGTGAGCGGGACTGTCGCCATTGGCGGAGATGTTGAGTTGCCCGAGGCGGCAATGACCGCCACCAGTGCCTTGGGCGGCGCGATGGTCGGCGAAGACGGTGCTTTGGAGGTGTCATTGGCGATGGACTTGGAAGACGCCAGCGAAGTGGGTCCGATTGCCGCTTTACAGGTCGGCGGACAGCCGATAGACAACAATTATTCACTGACTTTGGAGTCCAGTGATGCGGACAAATTTGAATTGTCCGAAGACGGCGAAGTGACATTTTCAGAAGAGTTTGACCCGGCAACAGACGGCGGTCAAACATTTGTCCTGACTTTGCGCGGGTTTTTGCCGTTGGAAGGCGACAACAACGGTTTGGAGGTCGTCAACACGGTGACGGTGAGAACGGCAACCTTTGCATTGCCGGTCATGGCGCAGGTGAGGTTTATACCGGACTCTGAACTCTTGTCCGAAGAATTGCTTCAGGCGCATCTTGCACCGAGACCGGACATAGTCATGACACTTTCGGGAGACAACACATTATTAACGGCAATGCTCATGTTGTCCGAGGACGCTCCCGACCCGCCAATAGGCGACTTTATCGGTCGTTTTGAAGTCGCCACGGCGGCGCGCGGTTATGAGGTCACATTTGCGGTGGTGGATGCCAGCGAGCATATAGGCATTCGTTCGGACTCAGAGGGACGACCGGAGTTCGTATTAAATTCATTCCCGGCGACGACGGGCACGGGTCGTTATATGATGACATACACCGCCAACGGGTTGTTAATGACCACGACGGTTGTTTACATGGTGCAGGTGACCGCACAGCCCGATTTCGAGGTGGATGTGTCATGGGCGCCGGACTTTCCGGCGGATGAAATAAGCAGATACGGCGGGGATGTTTCATTAACCGGCAGCGGACAGGCATGGACGGTCACTGTGATGTTGGCGTCGGATACGACTCCGCATTTCCGGCATTTTGCGGATGTCGGTTATAGATTCGGCGGATTTAGGCTGTCAATATCAACTGGCGTTCTTTCGGACCAAGTCCCTTATGTTCCCATTCCTGACCGCACAATTACCCCGGAGGAGATTGACCTTGCTGAATCATCGCAGGCAATGTATGAATTGTTGCATTCACTGGATAGATTGGCGGTGCAGGTGCGCGGCGCGGCGGGTCAGGAGCGTTATGCGGCGGTGACTTCGGCGGCAAAGACGGTTTCTGAGACGGTGGCGGAGACCCAGGACGGCACTGCAATGCCCGGCATGGACAGCTGGGTTTATCGCACGGCGAGCAACGACAACCATGAAAACATCGGCGGCGACATTGAGTTTGATTTGGGTCGTGCGTTTCATCTTTTGTTCGGCAATATTCAGGACGGCGAGACTTTGGAGACAATTACGCGCACGCAGTATGTCGTCACTTTGCAGGGCGCGCAGGCGTCTGATTCGGTGCCGGTGACTGTGGAATTGGCGTTGTTGCGCGGTCCGAAAACCCCGCTGGCGGTTGACCTCGTCCCCAATGACCAATTTTTCGCCGACTACGGCAATGTTGAGATAGAGGGCCACTTTGTGCGCGCGGAGTTGAATCCCACGTATTTAAACAGCGGTCGGCTTGAAGGTCTCCCCGGCGCAAGGCATGAGTTGTTTAGGGATACGCCGATGTTTTACATCCGTGCTTACAGAACGCACGGTGTCGGAACGAATTTGCCGGTTACAGTGATGTCTGACAGCGATGTGGTGTTGCCTGACAGTTCCACCGCAAAGCGTCGTACGGAGCCTCAAGTGCTTACCAACGGCTTGGGTGTGCGGTTGAATAATAGGAACTACGGCGTTCATAGCGATTGGACGAATCCGTTTAACAATGTTACGGTGAGGGCAACGATGACTGTGTCCGGAGGCGCCTTTGCCGGAACCGAAGTCATTACGGTGGAGGTGTTGCGCAAAGCGCCCGAGGTGCGACTGGAGATGACGACGGACGAAGAACTTGTGGAGTTGTGGAATCTCAGCGGCGTTCCGGAGGTGAGTGTGTATTTTGATCCTCCGGGCGTCTTCCGTGCGCAGGCGGATGTCACGGCAACACTGTTCATTGACACCTTTGCCCATACGAGATACAGTCCGCAGGGGGATCCGGAGGTGTTTGATGATCCGAATTTCGTCCCGGATCATCTGGGCAGTTGGCCTATTCTCACACACTTGGCGGTAATTGAGTCCCCAAGCCGCCGTAACAGGGAGGAAGAGTGGCAAATGAGATATTACGTACAGACCGATGATGCCATCGTCCAAATTAATGATTGCAACAATTTCGACATTCCGTGGTTTGGCGCTACCGGACCTAATCGTGATAATAGCCGCGGCTACCCCATCGAGAGGGCTCTCGGCCGCAATTTCGAAATCGGAGGCATCAATGTCCGCTCCGGTCCGAGAATTGGCAGTACCGGCACTGGTCTTAGTTGCGCGGGACCCACTAATATAGGTACAAGTCGTGTACGGGACATGGCGATAGGGATGACTCTGAGTGACACCAGCACGTATCCTGTGTATTATAACAACGGCGGTAATCAAGATGCGACCCACGACTCACACAGAATGCAGCTTCATATTGAACATATCGTACGGCGTTTTGCCACTCCGTTGCCGGGCGAGTTTGGCATGTTGTTGACGTTAAGCGCGCCCTACCATTTACAAAACACCTTCCGCGCGGAGGTGCAGGGCGAATCCGCCACGCGACTGACATTTAAAACCGCGTCTTTCGACGATGACCTCAATCTCGCAGGCAATGCCAGAGTCGCGTATTTGTCGTTCCCGCATGTGGTGCCGCATAACTCGCCGTTTACATGCACCTCCGATGACGCCGCCAGCAAATTGAATGTCTCCAATGACTGCGGAGTGCGATGGAACGGCAACAATGTTCCCGCCACCACTGTCTCCGTCATCATCGAGAATGCTGTTTCCATGACCATGACTATGGCCGTCAATTCGGGACAGGCTGAACTGGCGATAACGGTGTCTTCCATTTACGGCACTCATGAAGTCACCGTGGACGGGTCTTTTATACGAAATGCCTCGCCGGGTGAAGCGGAGGCGTTTTTCATTAACCAGGGTGATTCTCAGTTTGCACCGGTGGCGGATGTGTCGCCGATGTTGCAACAGTTGAATGACGCCTGGATTGGCGCGGCGGCGGCTCTTCCCGCAGTCGTGGCGACTGTGGAAACCGGCGGCGACGGGACCATTACTTATACGCAAGTCGGTGATGCAAACGGATTGAGTGTTGACAACAACGGCGCGATTTCATTCACCGGCGCGCGTGATGCCGGAGGTGAATACGGCATAACCATTCTCGTATCGGACGGAACCAACACCGGCACGGTGCGTTTGTCCCTGCTTGCCAGTGATTTGGCGGTGAGTTTGTCCGACACTTCTTTGAACACATCCATCACGCCGGCGACAATGACACTGGCGACGGCGTCGGCTGCGGGCGCGGCGGGAAGTGTTGATTGGCTGATGAATTGTGTCGCCGACAGTGTCGCGTTGTGCAGTTATTTTGCTTTGCAGGCGGGTGATGCGGGAGTGAATTCCGGCGTGGAGATTGTGCGACATGGCGGACTCATTCCGTCTTTGGCGGCGGGAGACTATGATTTGACGCTCTCCGTAACGGCGTTTGATGCGGTGATGACGGTTTCCGCGCCGTTGACACTGGAAGTCGCCGTGACAACACAGGCGGCGAGCATTTCATTCACACCGGCGACAAACGCCAATGGTGAAAACCCCTTTGCGACGGGCGGAGACGGAGGTTCTGTCTCGCCGTTTGTATTGCGTCATGGCACGGTGCCGTTGGTCGGCAAGGGAGACCGCGTGACTCTGGGAACGGTTCCCGCCGGGGTGACAGTTATCGCCCTCATGTCGGGCAACAAATTTGGCGACAACCGCAACAACTTTTTAACTGAAAACAACGTGTTGAGCATGCACAATTTGGCGGAGAGAAGTTTCTCGGTGGTGTTGAGCAATGCGGACAACGGGCGACTGACTTTGTATTTTTCCAATCTTCAGCCGACACTGCATGTGACACATAATCCGTTGTTTGTGAGGGACATGTCCTCCGGCACGCAGAGATTGTATGGTTATCATTTGCACCAGTTCACGGAGGGTTACGAGTCTGGTTACACGGCACCGGAATGGGAGGTTCGCGTTGAATCCGACCACGATTTGAATTGGTCGAGTTGCACCGCAATTGCCAACACTTGCACCCAGACCAACCCGTCCTCTTCCAGAGACGTTGATGTCGACGACGAAGACAGCACCCGCATCGGTGACCCCGAGCAGGATTTGGATAAGACAGTGGATTGCACCGGCGGCGGGTCATCGAGAACCGCTTTTTATACTAGTACGAGAGAAGAAAACGCCTGTGCTATCAGGCGCTCCAGCTTTGCTGTTACCCCGGCCCCGAAGGGCGGGATTAGGGAGTTTCTCGGTGATGTTTCCGGTCTCAGATGGGGGTTGCGGATTCCCAATGACTACGGATTGGCGGCGTATGCGCACATGTCATTTACGCTGGCGGTGAATGACAGAGATGCATCCGGCGCGAAGATATCGCCGGTCATCAGACGCGAACATGTGGCAATTGTGCCGGGAGCGGGAGTTCTCAGGTCCGAGGGTGGCGGAGTGTTGGGAGATGGAACATCGGGCAATCCCTTTATCATTCGTCGTCCGGCGGGTGAAACCGGCGCATGGAATGTGTTGACATTGAATGTGTGGTCTACTCCGGACGGTTCACAGCGGTTGACGGTGAGTTGGCCGGTACTGAAGATGAGCGGGGGTGTTGATTATAGGAATCCCAGTTCAGGACCGGCGGAGGCTTTTGTTCCGCAGGAGTTTCCGCAAGGCACCAGTGCCGGTGATTGTTATGCTTCGGTTTTCACAATTAACACCCTTGTAATTACGGGCAACACCGCCAGCACCTTCCCCGCGCTGACTTCTTCCAATATAACGCTTCACTTCTGCAACGCCGAGAGTGAAGACCCCGCGCCGTTGTCATTGGCACTGTCGTTTGTCAATGACGTGGACGGCAGGGAGCGGGGAACTCCGCGCGTGTTGGCTTCGGACGAACAATTTGTGGCGACATTGGCGGCTTCTTTTGAGGGACTTGGTTCTTCCGCCGCGCTTACACCGGGCGAAGATGAGATTGTTTATGAGGACTTGTCAATTACCGAATCCGAATCCGGACTTGGATTTGATTTTGGCGGATTTGATTTGAACGGCGGATTGGCGTTGTTTGGCAATGTCATTGTTCGTTCGCCGTTTTCGGAGGACGACACAATTTATGCGATTACGGTTCGCGGGACGGGACGCGGTGTTTCGGCGTTGATTACCATGTATGCGCAGTTTGGAAACGCGATTACAACCGGTCCGGTGAGCGTGCAGTTGCCGAGTGAGGCGGATTTGGCGTATCCGCAGTTTGTCGGCGCGACTCATTTGGGCGCAGATGGAGTGGTGACGCCAAGCGACCTCACAGGGCGGCATGTCACGGTTGTTATCACAACGGAAACTATCGTCAACAGCTTCCGCCATCATACCGTCATGACAGTCGTGACCCTTGCCGGCCCCTACCTCAGTGAGACTGCGGACACGGTGTCCTACAACAGGCCAATAACGCCGAGTTTGCATGTTGTGACGCGGACTGAAGACACGGTGACGCGGACTTATTATCCGGTGAGTTATGCCGAGTTGCCGGTCATCTCTTATTTTTCACCGTCGGGCGGAAGCGGCACTTATTCGGTGGTGCTCTCGGGTTGTGAAAGCGCCGATGGATTGTGTGACGGGCGGTTCCAAATTGGAAGAAGCCATGACGGTTATCTGTTGTACGCCGCGCCGGGAGAGACGACAGCGCGTCCGCCGATGTCCGCCGATTTGCGTGTGGAGGTGTCGGATGCCTATGACTCATCGCAGGTGACTTCGCATCATATTCGCGTGAATGTGAGGGATAGTTTCCAAGTGTCATTGCATGGATTTAGCGGCGCGCCTTTTGCCGGATTCTCACCGGAGGTGCCGGCGGTTGTGCCTTTGGGTTATGTCGGCGCGTTTGCAACACTGGTGGCTTCGGACGGCGCGGGTCCATACTCTTATCACACTCACACCTCGGACACTCGGGTTTTGGTTGACGGCAACGGCGTGTTGTCAATAAACGAGTCGGCGACGCCGATGTTTGGCATGTTGACGGTCACATTGCAGGTCAGAGACAGCGCGGGAGACTCGCCTTATGCAAGCGCGAGGTCAAGCAGCAATGAAATTACTTTGATTGAAGCGCGCCCGCGCGAAGACCTGGTGTTGTATGTTTATCGTCCGGGCGTGGCGGTGGAGTATTTTGCCACTGAGACCAGCAACCGGAATTTGAGTGTGCATTTAAATCCCGCGAGTTTCCGCGACAGTTCCATCAAGTTGTCGGAGAGTGACGAACACGGCGTGTTAAACAGTGCGCGCGCGAATCTCTACAACCGCATATTGTCTTCACGACCGGCTCGGTTGTTGGAATTGGCTAAGAATAGTGATGGAAGCGTAAGAACGGATGAGGATGGAAGCGTGGGCGGAGTGGATCGGAAGGAGGGTTCGGGTTTTGTGTTTGGCAACTTCTTTGTTCAGTCCCATGTTGTCGGTCATGGAGACGGTTTTGCGCCTCGCAATCGTCCGGTGCAGACGTATGGCAGAGACGGCACAATTCATGTGTTGATGGATGACGGATTTACGCGCGGTGTGGAGTTTGAACCGGTTTCGGGCGTGCGGGAGGTTAATCTGACTCGTTCCGGCGGCAACGCCTATTTGGAGATAGTCCCCGATGAGACCGGCGGTTGTGCAGAGGTGATAATGAATGTTGACTACGGCAACAACGTCATCCCGCACCGGTTTTACGCGAACGTGGCGTCGGATGAAATTTGGGGTTTGCAGTGTTATGTCCAGCCCGAGTCAATTGATTCGTTTGAGGTTGACGAAGGCGTTGGGACTTACGAGTTTGACAACGGCGGTCGGACATTCGCGGCGGACACGGAGTTGTTGGCTTTCACGCGGGTGTCGGGGGCGACGGGTTATCGGATTAGTTTGGCAAATCCGAGGGGAGCCATTCGTCTTTCGCAGGGAGTTGAATCCAACGGTCGGATTCCATTGTTGGCGACTGATTCATTTACGGATGACGGTTATTTGCCGGCGAATCTTCGTCCGCAGGGACTTGTGGATGTTGTGATTTACAACACAGATGACGAGGAGATTACGCGTCAGCCGATGCGGGTGTTGTTTGAGCGTCTTCCGGTTGGCGGCGTCATCTCTGATTCACCGGGACGCGGGACGGCGGAAGAGCCGCTTTTGTACTATCCGGAGGACGGCGAACATGCGAGAAGACCGTTTGCGCAGGTGACATTCCAGTCGAACGCTTTGGGACGCAACAGCAGTGAGTTTTTGGATGCAATAGCGGTTTTGGAGTCCAACGACATTCTTTCGCTGGAGAATGCGGACAATATTGCGGCGGTGCCGAAGCTTCGTTCGGACGGTGCGTTTGCGGTTGATTTGTTCTTTATTGAGCCTCCGGAATACGGGGTAACGATTTCGCCGGTGGTGGTGGTTAACGAGATTGAGTTTGCAGTGACGATAGCCGGGCCATTCAAGTATACGATTCTAGTGACGCTTCCTCACTGGAATGCTCCCAGGACCCAGGTTGCGGTCGTAAACTTGGGCACTTATACGCCGCGCGTGCTCGAACACATCACCGATACGAGTGTGCAGCGTCATGTGGCGTTGCCGGCGGCGAGCATTACGGTGCATGTGGAGTCCCGTTATATTCCGTTGACGGCGTCATTGTTGAACGCCCAGGACCAGGCGGTGAGCATCACACTTGACAACAGTGCGACTTATAGTCCGGGTGATAAGATTGGTCGGATAGAGGCATCGGGCGGCATACCGCATTATGACTTTGAGTTGGCGGATGCAATTACGACGCCGGGGCGTACAGTGGGTGTTACGACGTCGGAGTTCACACCGGAAGTTAAGGCGCCGTTGTTTGATGTTGATTCGGAGGGCAATGTAATGATTGCGCAGGGTTTTGTGGATGCGGTGTCGGCGTCGGATGCGGCGTTAACTGCGGCGGGAGAAGCCCCGGCTGATTCGGTGGAGTATTATGTTCTTCAGGTGTATGTTTTTGACCGAGCGCCGCGCCAGTTGCGTCAGCGTCA
>JAWONR010000063.1:0-8433 GCA_033865115.1 Candidatus Persebacter sydneyensis
AATGTGTTTTGTGGATTATATCCCTGTAAAGCCGCGGCCGCGCGATTGATGCCGGCGTCCGCATTGTGCAAACAAAGCTTTGTCGCCGATAAAAAACGCGCCGACAACATCTCCAATGCCGTTTCTTCTCTCGTCAATTTGGGACGCGATAATTGTGCCGCCGCTTTTGTAAAACGTAACTCCGCCGCGCCGACTCCGGAGGCGACAACCGAAACAAAACGCGCCGCAGTGTTTTGTAAAGCAGCACTCTTCGGCAAAAGAACCGCCGCCGGACGACTTAACGCATTGGTCGCCCAATCCAAACGTTGTGCATGCTCATCAATCGCCCGAGACGCCGCGCGATTAAACAAACCGGCAACCGAATCAATCATTTGTTGAAGCTTCACCCTGTCCGGCGAGGCAAAAACCGCCGCGCCCGTCGGTGTCGATGCACGAATGTCCGCCGCCAAATCCGTAAGCGTCTCATCAATCTCATGACCAATCCCGCTAATCACCGGTAAACGTGAGTTAACAACCGCTGAAACAACAACCTCCTCATTAAACGCCCACAAATCTTCAATCCCGCCGCCGCCCCGGCAAACAATCAATGTCTGACATTCACCGCGTTTGTTTGCAATGGAAATCGCCTCGGCGATTTTAGGCGCGGCGTCTTCGCCTTGTGCCGGCGCGGGATATAAAATGACATTGATTGACGGCATGCGCGTCTTAAGTGTGCGAATTACATCACGCACCGCCGCGCCAATTGGCGAACCAACAATGCCGACAGTCTCCGGCCACGCCGGCAGTGTTTGTTTCGCGTCATGGTTAAACCATCCGCGCTGTAAAAATTCTTTTTTGCGCGTGATGTAAAGCTGCAGCCATTTTCCCTCTCCAGTGTGCCGCACCATCCTAACCCTTAACTGAAACCGACCTCGCATGGGATAAATTGTCGGTTGCGCCAACACATCCACGGCATCCCCGTTAGCCGGCGGGGACGCCATGAGAGAATGATGCTGACGGAGCATAATACAGTTAACCTGCGCGTTGGCATCTCGTAAAGTGAAATACCAGTGACCGGAAGTCGCATGGGCAAAGTCCGTAATCTCGCCCGAAATCCAGCAGGCGTCCATGTTGGCTTCCACCACATTTCGAGCCAACGCCAAAAACGCACTCACCGATTGAACACCCCTCTTTTCCAGCAATTCATTCGCCATATTTAGCCCTCCGTAGCCGATAGTATTGCACAATTCCCCGTCAAATATGCCCTCTCTACTCTTTCCTCCCCCTGTGATTGAGTGACAATGTTATATGTCTTTGATTTTACGGCGTTTTATAAAAACTCAAAAACATTGATTAATCATGCAACAAAAACACGGAGAGGCGGGAATTAGGGAATGTCAGAGTAGTTTTATACATATTTATAAACAGAAATTGTGCAATACACCCACAACGCCCCAACGGCGCGATTTATCGCCAAAAAGTCACTTATCCGACAACGATTTAAGGACATAAAGGAGTTCATGTGCCTCTCGAGGCGACAGTGAATCGGGCTCTATATCGCGGAGTTTTTTTACGGCTTCATGAGTCGCCGCCACCGGTGAAGATGATGGAACCGCCGGCGGATTCGAAAAAAGCGGCAGGGCATGTTTGGGATTCTCCAGCGCGTTCAACAACTCGTGCGCGCGAGTCAGTACACTCGGCGGAACTCCCGCCAATCTCGCGACATGCAATCCATAACTGCGACTTGCCGCGCCGTCTTCAACATGATGCAGGAAAACAATCTCTTCACCGTGTTCGGCGACCGCCAAGTGTCGATTTTTTGCCTCCGAATGTTCATCGGGAAGTGTTGTTAACTCAAAATAGTGCGTGGCAAACAAAGTTAACGCTTGATTTTGTGTCAGTAATCTTTCCGCCAACGCCCATGCCAATGAAAGTCCGTCATAAGTCGAAGTCCCGCGTCCAATCTCATCAACCAACACCAAACTGTTGGCATCGGCGTTGTTGACAATTTCAGCGGCTTCATTCATCTCCACCATAAAAGTGGAACGTCCTCCCGCCAAGTCATCGGCGGCACCGATGCGGGTAAAGATGCGTCCAATGTCTCCGATACGCGCGGACTTTGCCGGCACAAACGCGCCGCAGTGGGCGAGAATCACAAGCAGCGCGGTTTGGCGTAAATAAGTGGATTTGCCGCCCATGTTCGGTCCGGTGATGATGTGCAGTCTCCCCGCCTCGTCCATTTGTAAATCATTGCCGACAAAGTGTGAAGTTTGTGACTCCACCACCGGATGTATGCCCTCTTCAACATAAATCTCCGCGATGTTGGACATTTGCGGTCGTTGCCATTTCTTGCCGGCGGCGGTTGCGGCGAAGCATGTGAGCATATCCAACTCCGCCACGGCGGCGGCGAGTTTGCGAAGCGCGGTGACATGAGGTTGGAGTTCGGTAATAAGATGGTCGTAAATTTTACGTTCCACTATGCGCGCTTGTTCTTCCGAGGCGAGCACTTTTTCTTCGTGTCTTTTAAGCGCGGGAGTAATAAACCTCTCGGCGTTTTTAAGAGTCTGACGTCTTTGCCAGCCGCTTGGAACATTGCCGGCGCGTGACTTGGGAATCTCAATAAAAAACCCGTGAATCTTGTTATATTCCATGCGCAGTCCGTCAATGCCGCTTTCTTTTCTCGCTTCCGCCGCCATTTCTTCCAGTCCGTCTCTGGCGTTGTGTTGAAGCCGCCGAAGTTCATCCAAGTGTGAGTCATAACCGTCCGCAATAATGCCGCCGTCTCGAATGGTGGCGGCGGGTGTTTCCGCCAATATGTCTTTTAGAAGTTGCAACGCCGGCAAAACCGGCGTACATTCCTCCGCCAGTGTTTTGGTCTTTTCTCCGGGGAGCTCCTTTAACTGTCGTGAGATCTCCGGCATTGCGCGCATGGATTGTCGCAGTCCCGCCAAGTCCCGGGGACGAACGGAAAAAAGCGCAATTGCGGCGGCGATGCGTTCAATGTCGCCGACATCGGCGAGAGATTGTTGTAAAGATGAGATGACATTGCGCCGGACAAAAGTTTCAACCGAGTCATGTCGATGCAAAGTGTTATGACTTTGTCGCGGAGGATGATGGAGAGTGTCGGCGAGAAGTCGCGCACCCATGGGTGTTTTGCATGAGTTAATAACCGAAAACAAAGTGGGCGAACGTTCACCGGACAGAGTTTCCGTCAGCTCCAATGCATGTCTGGTCGCGGCGGTCATGCCGACAAAACCTTTTTCATCATCCCAGGTCATGCCGTCAATGTCATTAAGCGGTTGTTTATAAGCATCACGGGCGTAACGCAACAATGCGCCGGCGGCGGAGACGGACTCCGGATGTTCTGGAATTCCAAAACCGCGCAAGTCACGCACGCCGAAATGTTGACAGAGAAGTCGTCCCGCATCTTCGGGGGAGAAACGCCATTCCGGTAGAAACTTCAATGCGCCGCTGGAAATCGGCGGCATGGATTCTGGAAGTAAAATCTCCGCCGGGCGGACTCTGGCGGCGACATCGTCAATTTGATGAGGCGCACACATTCCCGCGCAAAAAGTGCCGCGGGAAAAGTCCAGCCATGCATAACCGCAGTTGTTGTTTTTTTGCATGATGGACATTAATACGCATGACTGTTCGGCTTCCAACAAGTCGGAATCAACCAATGTGCCGGGCGTAATCACTCGTGAAACCGCGCGCCGCATAATTCCCTTGCCGTCCGGTTCACCGAGTTGTTCACAAATGGCGGCGGACTCTCCGAGTTTGACAAGTCGTGCGAGATATTGATTAATGGAATGAAAGGGAACTCCCGCCATGGGAATCGCGTTGCCGCCGGTGGCGCCTCGGCGTGTCAGGGTAATATTAAGCAGCTCCGAAACGCGCACGGCGTCTTCATAAAAGAGTTCATAAAAATCGCCCATGCGAAAAAACAGCAACATGTCGGGGTATTCACTTTTAATCCCCGAATATTGTTTCATAAGCGGCGTTGAACCTTCGGTCATGCGCAATGTTTTTTAAGAGCACGCAAGTAATGCGCAAAAACACCGGGAGCACCGGCGACAAAATATTCAGTCTTTTCTCCAAATGCGAAAGAAGTATTGTCCCGCACATCCGCAACAAGTCCTCCGGCTTCGCGCACCAGGAGTGAACCGGCGGCGACATCCCAAAACCGGACTTGTCCGCTGATAACAATGTCGGCTCTTCCATCGGCGACAAAAGCCATGTCAAGTGCGGTGGCGCCGACTCTTCTCATGCCGTCCGTCTTTTGTGCGAGAGATTGAAACAACGGCCACAAACTATCATCCAACATGCCGCCGGCGATAAACAGTGAGCTCCCAAAAACATCTATGGAAGAGACGCGCATACGGCGATTATCCAAAAACGCACCTTCACCTTTCGCGGCGGAGAAGGTCTCATTACGGACAATGTCATGAACGGCGGCGGCTATTGGTTTGCCGTTCTCGCAAAACGCGAGAGACACTGCACAGCCGGGATATTGATGAACGAAATTTGTAGTCCCGTCAATTGGATCCAACACCCAGCACAGATTTGGGTCTCCGACCGCCCCGCTCTCTTCGCCGAGAAAGCCGTGTTCCGGATACTTTTCGGCGATACGGGCGGCGATAAACTGTTCGACTTCGCGGTCGACATCGGTGACTTTCTCTCCGCCGGTCTTTGTTGTAGTCCGATAAGCCGCCTTATAAAAGCGTCTGCGCGCGAGTCCCCCGCCGGCGGCGGCGCATTCTGCGGCAAAGGCGGACAAAAGCGACATAATTCGCTTAGCGCCTTTGCAGGGGAGAGATAAAAGAATATTGCATTGCCAACCGCCTTGTCCGTGTATTTTAACATTAACCTGAAATACGACAAAACGGTTAAAATAACAGTCATGAAAGATAAATATTTCACCGGAGGCGCATTGGCGATGGCATTAGTGTTGGCGATGTCCAATTATCTGGTGCGGTTTCCGCTCGGAGAGTGGCTGACATGGGCGGCTTTCACTTATCCCCTGGCGTTTTTAGTCTGCGATTTCGTCAATCGTGCGGCGGGAGCGGCATGTGCTCGGCGGGTGGTGGTGGCGGGATTCATTGTCGGAGTCCCCTTATCATTCGTCTTTGGTTTGGGCGGCGGAGATGCCATCATCGCGGCGAGAATCGCGGCGGCGTCGGGAGTGGCATTTGCGGCGGCACAGATGTTGGACATTGCGATATTCAATCGGTTAAGATATGCCGCGTGGTGGTTGCCGCCGTTGGCGTCTTCGTTGCCGGCGGTGTCGGCGGACACATTCTTATTCTTCGCCCTGGCTTTTGTGGGAACCGAAGTGCCGTGGCAGATATTGGCAACCGGTGATTTGGCGGTGAAGATTGGGATGGCGTTGTTATTACTTCCGCCTTATCGCTTATTAACATGGCGTTTGGCGAATCCGGGAGTTGTAAACTCATGAGTCATAAACCCGACCCCAATCACGGCGAGAGTTTGAGAGAGCGTTTGGCGGAGTTGTTATCTCAAACTCCGGCGGCGGAGCTTCAAAAGAACAGTCGTGCGGTTGCCGAATCAATATTGGCAAAATTGAATGTTGTTAACCGCACAGAGTTTGATGCTTATTGTGAGATGTTGTCGGTGGCGGTCTCTCGTTTGGCGGAGATGGAAGCTCGTTTGGCGAAGTTGGAAAATCCCAAAAAACCCGCGGGAGCGGCAAAAAAGACGGTTCGGCGTTCTCGGGGAAAGACCGAGACAGAGGGAGATTCTGGTGATTCGGGAGACTCTGAGGCGTAATTTAGGCGGAAACTCCATGTTGGAGTCTCAGTAAACACCTCCCATAATTCGCTAAAATTCACCAAAATCCGACAAAATACTCCCAAAACCCCACAAAACTCCACGATAGAATACCCTGAAAACAACAAACTCCCAGCTCACTCACCCCTCCCAAAAAAAAACACTCTCGGATAGAAAAAAAACACTAATTTCGAGTTAGGCGTAAAAAAAATAGTATAATTGCGTTTCACGGTGGCATTATGTCGGTTTTTGACTTATGCCGTTTTTTGAAAATCCTTATACAAAAAAGGGGAGTAATCATGAAAAATCACAAAAAATGGCAGAGTCTGCTTTTAGCGGGTGCTTTGTCTTTCTCGGCGCCGGCATTTGCCGGTACATTGGAAGAAGTTCAGTCTCGCGGCGAAGTCGTCTGCGGGGTGGACGGCGGTTTACCCGGCTTCTCTGCTCCCGATGACTCGGGCAGAATGCAGGGAGTCGATGCGGATGTATGTTATGCCATCGCCGCCGCCGTTCTGGGCGATGCGACCAAAGTTAAGTTCACTCCGTTGACGGCGAAAGAGCGGTTTACCGCACTGTCTTCGGGCGAAATTGACGTACTGTCTCGCAATACGACCCACACCCTGACTCGTGACTCGTCACTGGGTTTGAACTTCACTTACTACAACTTCATTGACGGAGCGGGTTTTATGATTCGCAAGTCCATGGGCATCAGCAGTGCGAAGGAGTTGGGTGGAGCTCGTTTGTGTATTCAAGCCGGCACCACAACTGAACAAGCGGTTGGAGATTTTTTCCGCTCCAACAGCATGAAGGCGTTCACTCCGAAGCCGTTTGACACATCGGTTCAGACTCGCGAGGGTTATGAAGCCGATGCCTGTGACATATTGTCTTCGGACAAGTCACAGTTGGCGGCGATTCGCAGTGAGTTGTCAGATCCGGGCGCGCACACCATTTTGCCGGAGACCATTTCCAAAGAGCCTTTGGGACCGGTTGTTCGTCAGGGAGATGATGTGTGGTTCAACACTGTCAAGTGGGTTTTGTATGCGATGATGAACGCCGAGGAAATGGGCGTAACATCGGCGAACATTGATTCGCAGCGCAGCAGCAATGACCCCGGCGTTCTCCGTTTGGTCGGAGCCGAAGGCGGTTTGTGCAAGCTCATTTCGGACAAGTTGTCAGACCGTTGTTTTTACAACGTGGTCAAGCAGGTTGGCAACTTCGGCGAGAGTTATGAAGCCAATGTGGGTGAGAACACACCGATTGGTCTTTCACGCGCCGGGAGTGTCAATGATTTATGGAGTCGTGGTGGTTTGATTTACGCCCCGCCGCTTCGTTAATCCGTTGCATTCTTATAAAGAGAGGGCGAAGCTTCGGTTTCGCCCTTTTTTTTGTTTTTGGAGTTGCACATCAGATTTTCATTGTTTACGGGTTTTATTGTCGTTTTATTTTGTGGGGATGGTATGGATTTTGTCGTGAGTCGGTTAGGAAACGCGTATTTAGGCGTTATAATGGAGGCGTTATGCAAAAGTTATTAATTCGTATGATGGTGTTGGCGTTATCGGCGGCGATGTCGTCGGGAGTTCACGCGCAGAGTTATCAGGACGATGTTCGCGAGGAGTTGGAGAGTGGATTAATAGCGACGCCCCGTCAGCGGGCGGAACATTATTTAAAACACGAGGAGTGGGACAAACTGTTGGCTCATGCGACTCGTTGGACTCGTGATTTTCCGGGTGAGAGTACGGGCTGGCATTATTTGGGACAGGCGATGCAGGCGAAGAAAAACCAAAAAGGTGCGGCGGATGCATACAAGCGGGCGTGGGCGTTGTCGGACCGCAAAAACTATCGCATCATAGAGAGCATAGCTGATTTATATGTCAGCGAAAAAGAGTGGGGAAAGGCGGTGGACTCATACAAAATCGCGGTGGAGTTGCGGCCTCGTCGTGCGGTGTTGTGGGAGAAGTTAACAGCGTCATTGTTTTTCCGCGGAGGCGAGCCGGGGAGTTGGGAGCTTGAAGCTGCGGAGACGTTAAAGAAGACACTGACATTTGGTCAGTATGTGAACAATTATAAGTTATGGCAGCGCTACGCGTTCTTACAGGACGGGTTGGGGACAGATGAGGAGGAGCAATATCGCGGACACTGGCATGTGGTTCGTTTAAACCCGGACGACATACCGTCCTGGGAGCGTTTATACGAGTTGGAGAAGGCGCGCGGGAACACGGAAGAGTCGGTGGAGATAATAGAGCGTTTGTCGCGTTTGGACAAGACAAACGCGGTGGCGAATTTGCATTATGGAATCATAGCGGCGAAGGGAGGTCGCAAGGTAAAGGCGGATGAGTATTTAAATTATGCGTTACAGGATGACAGGTTGTCGTCATCTCGTCGTTCTCAGATATACATGATATTGGGAGATTTGCGTTCTCGTCCGTTGGATGCGTTAACATATTATCGTCAGGCGATATCGGCGGAGCCATCCAACATGACGGCTTGGGAGCAGGCGATAATCATGTTGCGAGGCAGTAATCAGCGCAAGTTGGCGCAGGCATCTTATGAGGAGTTGATATTGGTTGAGGGCAAGTTGTCTCGTAATTTACCGGTTACGGAGGCGGATGCACAGGTGATATTGGGCAAAGTTTCGCCGGACGGAGAGCCGTCTCGCAATTCGGAGTT
>JAWONR010000064.1:0-8273 GCA_033865115.1 Candidatus Persebacter sydneyensis
ATAGTATCGGCTCTGAATGCCGCTGGATTTCTAATCCCGACTCCCCCTTTTAATTAGAGGGAGCGCCGAGGCGATTGTCAGGCTCACAATATCCCCAACCGGACACCCGCCGGCTAACCCGCGAAGTATCCGCCAACTCCCATATCCAGACACCCGAATACGGCGCGGGAGTCGGTAATTCGTCTCTCATCCGGCGCCGAAAATATGACTTATTACCTGCCTCAAAGCCGTTTTCGGTAAAAAAGATTGAAATAGTGGAAAAAATACAACAACAAAAATATATGCAAAATCCGCTATAACAAGCCGATTCGATAATACAAGACGGAAGTTTCATTTTTATTAACAAATGCCGTAAATTCGCCTTTTTGTTTATTTGTTAAGAATATCTTAATTATTATCAAGGGAATAGACATGTTGTTTAAATGCCACAACCCCCGCCAATTCAATGTTTTTTTAGCGGGAATGAAGACAGTAACGAAATTTATATGATTAAATTGCGGTTAACAAGCAGGTCAAAAGGATGGAAGAAATAACAGAAGGCTTTCAGTATTTCGGTATTTACATCGTATGAGGCACTAATTAATATGCCTCAGTAATGTAGGAAAACTAAACCAAATAACTTGTTCCGCGTTATCACCATGAAAAGAATGGGATTATCGTTGTTTGGGGTGGCGCACCTTGTTGCGCTGTTGCTGCTGGCGGGAGCATCTCCGCCGGCGGCGCAGGCGCAACATACTCTGCCGGAGCAGTTGCCGGCCAGTGACTATGAGTCGCTTTTCGGCGCCACCCCCGCGCCCGGGCAAAATGATGTCATTCGAATTGCGCTGGATACCCGGTCTTCGCAGGGAGTGTCGGGGAGCTCTGCTCAGGTTGTGACAACTCATATTAACGCCAGTCATGGAATAAAGCGAGGCAGTAACTTAAAACTGGCGTTGGAGAGTGTGCCGCACAGAGATGCGTCCGCGATTCGAGAAAAAACAAAATGGGCGTATTGCCAAAGACCGAGAGGGTCCGGTGATGCTTCATCTCCCAAAGGAATTTATGACGCTGTCTTTGACATTGTCGCAATGTTGGACGGCTCCTCGGGGGAAAAAGAAATTGTGGATCGGATATACAACGGACTTAATTGCAACTCCGTCGCCGACATCTCGGTTAAGGAAGGAAAGTTTATGCTTGACCAACTTGATTCAAAACCGCCGGTAGCGCGTCCTTTTATTCTCGGAGTCGCCGTTGCCGATGATCAAACATATGTCGGCGCGACTTTGGGACGTCCGTCTCTTGAAACTTCGACCACCATTTTTATACAAGACGAGCCCAAAGCTTTTGGGGCGGAGCTGCAAGAAGAACAACACTTTCCGCACGGCGTGGTTAGGTCTTTACAAAACCATGTCTGGCACATCCATTTTGACGACAAAAGAAACTATTTCCAGTTTACGGTCGTGCTGGATGACCAAACATTCGTTAATAACAAGGGCTGGCGTGTTACCGCCGTTCAAAACACCGCTTCGGTTATTTACAGCAGCGTATATATTAATGACATTGCCAGATTTATCAGAGACAGGCATCTGTCAAACCGACTTGGATATAACGACGGCGCGAGTGACCGGGGGCGATTATATGAAGCGCTAAGGTGGTATGAAGTCCTATATTCCGCGGAAAATTACGGGTTAACTTATGATTATTCAGCTTCTGACAGTTTTTACCAGCAAGACGTGCGTGTCACCGGCGTCATTCCCGTGCAAGAGGTCGCACATGTTACAACACGAGTGGTTTATGCTCCGGCGACAACTCAATATCACATCAGATATGACTTTCGTCATCATAGAACACCGCCGTCCATTAGCAGACAAGGTCGTCCCGACGGTTTTCGAAAGCACAGACGACTGATGGTGGAACTGCCCGAAATGTCGGAGAACGAAAAGGCTTTGACTCGCATTAACACCGAATGGTGGCACTGCGACACGCCGAATATTAATTCAAACTGTACGCATGTCACGGCGTTCTTCCATCATCTTCCGTTCCACAAAAACATTCTTCGGGACGGCACTTATCTGGCACACACTCCGGTGGACAATCTTTTGGACACTTATCTGGTCGGCAGAGTTTGGCATAACTTTACGGTTTATACCGGAGCCGAGAAGTTCTCACCAAGTTGGTTTTTGTGGTCGCCTTCGTCCGTCAAGGCGGCGGACATGGAGGCCTCCAACGGGTTGATGCGCGGCAGTGAATTAAAGGTGTCGCTGCCGAATTATGTGAGAGTGGTTGACCGTAAAGCGGCATGGGCGCATTGTGAAAGACCTCCCGGCAATCTTGGCGACATTGTCGCCGAACACGGGGATGTTTGGGAGAACCTGCTGCCGCGCGGCAATTGCGAATGGGCTTCCGTTGATGCGGCGGACGAACCTTATCAACTTAACAGCAAGCCGCCGGAAGACCGTCCTTACATCATGGGAATGGTTGTTGGAGACAACGGCGTCGGATATGTCGCCGTCACTTTGGGACGACATCCGTCAATGTTCGCGGTGACAATTCACGGCGACACCGGCGGTGATGGTTTGCCGGACGGCGATTATTGGACGCAGATAGACGAGAGTAATTTTCCCCACGGTTATGAGCCGGGCAGAGTTGACCATGTATATTGGATGGATGTTTACGACAGATTGGACGCCACCGCCAGTATTAACATTTCACTTCTTCCGGACACATCGGTGGGGGAAACATTCCTTGCGAGTCGCATATCGGCGGGTGATTTTGACAAATATTTGTCTCGCACATTGTCGATAAGATTTACAGGCACGGACGAAGACAAACTTGCGGGTCATGACGAGGGTCATTATAAAAGTTACACGGACTTGATTTACCGCATGCATGTTTGGAAGTTGTCGTATCGTTTCTCGGCTTTGGATTCATTTGGCGATTACATTGTCAGTCAGAAGTCCCTGTCGCACCGGACTATCCCGCGGATTACAACGGGACTTTCGGTTGAAAACTCACTCGGCGACAATGTGATTCGCCTGGGCAGCACGATTCGGATTGCACTGCCGGGTTTTTCGGATGAAGAGGCGGCAAACATTCGGCAATACACCGAATGGCGATACTGTTCCGAGCCGAGACCGGACAGTGACTGCGTTCAATTGTGGCTGAGTCCGGCGGTGTTGGAAAACGGCGATTATATTTTTGATGAAGCGGCGACGCCTGAGCGTCCGTATTTAATCGGACGAGCGTGGCACAATCTTCAGGTATATGTTGGCATGCATTATCTGCCCCGCCCGTCGGAGGTTGTCAAAGCAAACGTTAGCCGGAGTCATGGAATGCATCACAACAGCAGGTTTCAATTGGAGTTCGGCAACAGACTTTCTCCGGAAGAGGCTCGCGAGCTTCGTTTGCAGACAAGATGGCTGCACTGCAGGCTAACGGGCGAGTATATTTATGCGCTTTCCGATGAGTTTCTTAACAGTGATGATGGTTTTTTTAAAGCGTTATACAGCCGCGGTAATTGTCAATCGGCACGCACCGAATCGGACGGCAGTTATTTGTTGTCAGTGAAGGCGCCGGCGGCTCGTCCCGAGGTTATTGGAATTGCGATTGACACCAATGGCAGGGGATATGTGGGAGGAGCAACGGGACGTTCTTTTAACACCGACATAGGAGGCGTGAATATTTACGGCAACAGTTTGCTGATTCCGAACAATATTTACCGTGTTCGTCCGTCGGAGTTTTACAATCCGCATGGCATAGGGGAGTTGACGGAATACACATGGCTTTTGAGCGGACATTTTATTGAATCCGTTTTTCACAAACGTCTTGTTGAAGGCTGCGATGTTTCGGGATGTCGAGCGGAAATACGCGGTCCCGAACGCGCCTCCCAAAACATCAGTGAGTTTTTTAGAGACCCCTACTATCTTCAAACAGACAGTTCCCGGACGAGTCGGTTGGAGATTAGTGAGATTATCGGGAGAGACACATTCGGCGACCCGATTCAATTTAACGGTCCCATTGAGATTGAGTTGCACAGCAATCCCAAGGTTCCAATTATTTATACGCGAGAGGCAAGAGTGACACTTGGTTCTCCGAGTCCGGATGTGTTTGAAGACGCCACGGTGGGTCGTCGCAACACGGGCATTTATTGGCAGGGACTGGGTTTTTCCTCAACAATTGCGCTCACCACGGGTCTTGACCGCGACAGTCGTTCATGGGGATATCCGGTGTCGCCGGGAGAGTCGGTGGGATACATTGAAGGTCTGCCGCTGGCGGTGAGAGCGGAGGTGGATTACGGTTTCGGCGCGAGACGCCGGGATTATTCGAACATCGTGACCATTGTCGGTGTTGTCAATCCGGATGACGGAAGAATTGTCATTAACGGCGAGGAGTCCTGCACCGGAGGTGTTTCTTCATGCGCGAATCCGGACACGGTTTACACTGTTCACTTTACCGAACCGTTTCGCAATCCTCTGGATTTGGCGTTGGACATAAGCAACTTTGAAGTGGAATGGCTGCGTTCAGACACTGATGAACAAATCGCCGCCGGTCATGAGTTTGTTTTGGAGGAGGATGACTTTGTTAGGATGCTTAATGACAACACCGGTTTTTATGCGCGCGTTACGGAGAGACAATATCCCGGCGCCGTCAGCGAGGTGGCAACTGCGACATCGGACGTTCATTATTTTGAGTTCCGAGGTTACACCTCTGCGACAATGACTTTTAGCAACCGACTGTTGCGCGACAGTGTGTTAAAGTTGGATGTCGTTGTTGAAGGTGAAAAACGGCGGATGAGCAAAGTGGACTGGTATCACTGTTCGCCGGGCACCATAGACCCGGGCTATACGGAATCCTCCCGCGACAAGCCCGCGTTATTGGGACAAAATTCGGGCATGGGCAAGCTTAAAGATTTTGGATTTGCCTCTTTTAGTCATCTTATATTCCAACTGTCCAGAAACGACAATATTGGCGGCAGTTGCGTTAATTTTTATCCTCAGCCGTCCAATCCGGGCGATTACATTATAACGGAGGAGAAAGACTACGGACAGGAAAGACAGTGCAGACCGATAAGGAAAAGCGTGTTTGAACAAATATCGTCCGATTTTTTGTCAGCGAATTGCGAACTCGCTCCGGTTTCTCAAGTCCGCGAAGACGGTTCTTATGTGTTGTCAAGCAAGCCGTCGGGCTTGAGAAACCACATTGTGGCAATCGGCAGGACGTCATCCAACGCCGACACCGGTTATGTCGCCGAGGTGTTGGGTTCACAAACGCCGAAACATGATTTCATCCTTCACGGGTCGGGTCGCATCGGCAGAATTTACAATGACAACAAAGACGACACCACCAACAAGCCGCCGAAAACTTACATTAATTTTCGCGGGAAGTTTTCGGGACTCGCTCCGGAGGTTTCTTCAATAACCGATGATTTGTTTTTCCGGTTGGACAATGTATATTCGGTGGATTTGACTTCCGAAGATTTCCCGCACGGCTCGCGCAACGGAGGTTATGTATGGATATTGAACGGACTTGAGATTGGCAATTCGGCGAGAACGGGAAGTTTGTCTTCATCATCTTATCGCACTTTCAAAATTACCACCGCCGGTCCGCGCATGACTTTGCGCTCATTTTTGCCGGTGCTCCGCGAAAACAAAGTCGGGCGGTTGGAACACATCGTGGTGCGAGCTTATTACGAAGGCGAAGATTCATTTGGAGAGCCGGTGTTGGATGAGATTCACTTTGTCGACCACGAGGGAAATTTGGGTTATTACCGGGGCAATCCGGGTTATCGCGGCATCACGCGTTATTCGCGGTATCCCGGTTATGTGTCACCGGGGAGAAACTACTTTCGCTTTCTTGCCGGAGGATATTATCGGTCGGAAATTGGCATTGACAACGGACGACTGACCATTGTCGCGCCGTCCCGCACGGGAGTCGGAAAAGGTTTACAACCTCGTTATCAATGGATTTGGACGGACAAGTCGGGAAGTGTGTTGGCGACCATCACTTCGGGAGTCGGCGCGGACGAACTCTCTTATGATGATTTTGAGAGAGGCGAGATGCGCAAAGACCCAAACCGCTCCGGATTTGTCCGCGCGTTTGTGGATTATCCAAGTCACTACTTGTCATCAAGTTCCGCCGCCGACAATGTACGAGGCGCGACCGCAGTTTATGACGACTATGTTTATGTCCGCACGACATCCAACATCATAAGAGTGGGCGGACTTGACGACTCCGGCGAAGGATTCATAAACATTCGCCACACCGGCGACTGTTCCAAAGATTTACTGACGCCGGGCGGTTGTGTTGAAAGATATTCAGTTGTGATGACCGCGTCATTTCAAACACCGCTCGGTGTGACACTGGGATTTGAACACTTTGATGTTGAATGGTACAGCCGCGCCGGAGACGGCACAACCACGCGCATCGGCACCGGTTTGGAATATGCCTTTGACAGCAGTCATTTTTATGAAAGTGAGTTTGGACGCGCCGTTTTTTATGTGCGCGCATTGGCAAAAGTGCCGGACAGTCTCGGCACGCGGGCGGATTTAACATCGCCGGACTTTGTCGCCAGTCGTGTTTCGGCAAACATCATCGCGCCAACGGGATTGACATTCGGAGCCACATTAAAAGTGTCGCTGGACGGACGGGAAATCGCCGGTGATAATTGGGCGCATTGTGTCTCCATTTTTTCCGGAGCCGATAACTGTGACACCGGCGCGGATGTTAACACACCGCTCGCGCGCAACTTCCGCGGCGGCGAGTATGTTTTACAACACAAACCCGACTCCGACAAGCCTTACATTGCAATCGGCGGCGAACAATTGTCCGACAGTGCGCGTCTTTCTTATTACGGCGTGATATTGGGACGACATGACATTTCGCTCAGCGGAATTGTCCACGGCGAAAGTGACAACTTCAATCCGGACAATGTTTATTCGGTGTCAATTGACGTGGGCGACATTGAAGTCTTTCCGCACGGTGTTTTACGGACAAGACAAACTTGGGGATGGGAACATGTGCATCCGTTTGATGATGAATCATTTGGCGCGCCCGGTGATGGAGGCGACACCTTTTTACTTTCCGGATGTCCTAGTGGCGACGGCAGTTGTATCTCCCGCGCAAGCGGCGGCGCGACCGTGGTGTTGCGCGATTTGCCGCATGTCTCTCAATTGCGCCCGATGCGACTGCTGTTCTCCTTGTCGGTTGATGATTCGTTTGAAGACTCCTTCACCGGCGTTTATCAACTGACTATTTCTTCGGTAGTCGGCGCCAATGCGCGCATTGCGATGCAACTTGGACATGTGACTTTGACGACAATGCAGGAAGTCCCGGGATTTGAAAACACGGACGACACTTTTTCCTATCAATGGTATGCCGGCAGCAATAAAACCGTCAGCGTTACGCCAATTACCGGCGCAACCGAACGGGCATGGGAGTTTTTTGTGGACAACTACTATGGCGCGGGTGTTTCACGTCCGTTGTTTCTTTCAGTGGAGATTACAGACGGCAACACGGGCGGCGTTGCCGGATATATTTCCAACCGTTTTATTTACAACTTTGAAAGCGAAGGGATGCTGACTATTCATGGTCCGCCCAGTTTTTCAGAGAGGGAAAATTATCTCGTTGACCCGCGTGATATTCAAGACAGAAACGGTCTCGGTTCTTTTGTTTATCAATGGGAGCGGAGTTTGGACGGCGGCGGAAGTTATGAAAAGATAGAAGGAGCGGTGCAATCGGTTTATGTGATTGCGCCGGAGGATTTTTTGGGAATTGAAGAGAAACAACCGTTGTTGCGCGTGACTGTAACGCATACCGATTTGGCGGGTTATGCGAAAACATTTACGGCAACGGTGGCTCATGTCGACAGATTACCGACCGGAGCACCGGTGTTGTCGGCGGACGGTTATACGGTGAATGCGAAAGTATCGGCGTCAATTGACGAAGTCATTGATTTGGAGGGGATTCTTTCGGTCGGTTATTTATGGCAGTCGGGACATGGCGGCGTGTTTGAAAACATAGAAGAAGTACGCGGCGACACTTATACATTGTCGGCGGATGATTTTGAGCCGGAAGATTCGTTGCGGTTGTTGTTGACGGTGTCGGACTTTTTTGGCGGAGTTGCAACAGTGACTTCGGATGTATTAACGATTAATCAAGAGACGACTGGCACGGTGTCATTGTTGTTGTTTAACGGCATTGTTCGGGCGGGAGCGGCGGTGTCGGTGGATGTTTCAGGATTGTCGGACATTAACGGCGGCGGCGCGTCATCTTATTCATGGTTTAGAGGCAATGCC
>JAWONR010000065.1:0-8234 GCA_033865115.1 Candidatus Persebacter sydneyensis
AAAATCTGACGCAACATTAATCCGTAATGTCATAGTGTCCCTCTGTCCACATACTCCCTAATCAAAAAAAAGCGCGATTATACTACATTAACCTCAGTTTCACGCTATTCTCTCCCAATTATGCGGTAAAATAAACAATTATGGGACGCTTTGTTGCACGGAGGTTTCGAAGACGATGGTGGATGGTTTCCCGACACGCGGAAACCCTCGCCGCCCTCGCCGAAAAAACTCAACTACCATACCAAAACGATGTCGTCAAAACTATTGACGGCGATGACATCCTGCTCAGCTGGCTAGACGGCGATAAAAACAAACCTCTCCTCACCCTCTTTCACGGACTCGAAGGATGCGCTCAAAGTCACACTGTCAGCTCCATCGCCAGTTACTTTCACTCTCTAAAATGGACTGTCGCCGTACCTCATTTCCGGTCATGCGGAAGAATGAACCGACTCCCAAGAGCCTATCACGCCGCGGACGGGAATGAAGTCCAATGGATGCTCAAATACTGCAACGCCGCTTTTCCCCATACTCTCTCTTTTGCCGCCGGGGTCTCTCTCGGCGGCAACGCACTCATTCACGGTATCCGAAAAGACGCCAATCTCTCCGCCGCCGCCGTTGTTAGTGCTCCGCTTAATCTCCCCGATGCCGCAAAACAACTCTCTTCCGGTATCACTCATGCCATCTATGGAAAGTATTTTGTCAGACTCCTCACGCAAAAAATCCGCGATAAAATGAAACACTATCCCGCCCTCTTAAACGAAAAAACTCTTAATAAAATTCATACCATTCGTGACTTCGACGCCGCATATACCGCGCCGATTCACGGATTCAAAAACGAAAACGACTATTGGATGAAAGGCTCCGCTGTGAACGCTCTCAAGAATATTAATATACCGCTTATCTGTATTAATGCGCTAAATGACCCTCTCGTCCCTAAAAAGACTCTGCCTGATACCGCAAACAAAAATGTCGTCTTTTGTCGTCCCAAATACGGAGGACACGGCGCGTTTATCGGAAGCCCGACAAACTGGCTCGGTATCACCATCGGTGAATTCTTCGCCGACATCTCCAGACAATGACGCCGCCTAAGAGTATCTTTAAAGCAAACGATATCAGAGGCGTCTATGGCGACTCTCTGACCGAAAGCGGCGCTTATGACATCGGACTTGCTCTCGCAAAAGCCGTCTTAACATCCGGACATGACAGTATCGCACTCGGAAGAGACGGAAGACTCTCAAGCCCGTCTCTCGCAGAAGCTCTTGCGCAGGGCATCGCAAACGGAGGCGTAAAAGTCTGGAATGTCGGAGTCGCTCCAACACCGGCATTGTACTATGCCGCCTACACTCTCGCCGGAGGAAACGGCGCGATGATTACCGGAAGTCACAACCCCCCCGCACATAACGGAATAAAAACTGTCGTCGGAGGAAAAACACTCGGCGGAAAAAACATCTGGGAGTTCCTTCCTTCTCAAAAAGCGGGAGCGCCGGCACAAGTTGTAAACGCCGACATTCGCGATGACTATCTCAACGCCGTCTGTCAGGCAGTGTTGCCTTGTCGTCCTCTGCGGTTGGTGGTTGACGCCGGAAACGGAGCTGCTGGGGAGTATGCGCCTGAATTGTATCAACGGCTCGGTCATCATATCACCGCCCTTTTTTGTGAGATTGACGGGAACTTTCCCAATCACCATCCCGACCCCGCGCAACCAGAGAACCTAATTGACGCAAGGAATAAAATGAAGGAAACAAACGCTGATGTTGCGCTCGTCTTTGACGGGGATGGTGATCGGCTCGGCGTTTTGATTAACGGTGATGAAGACTGGGTGTTTGCCGACCGTCTTTTAATGGTGCTCGCGAGGGATATGCTCGAAAGAAACCCCGGCGCGAGAGTCGTCTTTGATGTTAAGTGCAGTCGGGATTTGGCTCCGTGGATTGAACAGTGTGGAGGTGTCGCCGACATGCAGCCGACCGGACACGCTTTTATTAAATCGCGGATGCGGGAGACCGGCGCGTTGTTGGGCGGTGAAATGAGCGGACACTTTTATTTTGCCGAAGACTGGAAAGGATTTGACGATGCATTGTTGGCGGGTGCGAGACTGGCGGCGATCTTCGGAAACATGACAAATCCCATGCGTGATATTCCAAAGAGTGTCGCTTCGCCCGAGATTGTTGTTGATATCGGTGAAAAAGACGGACACAAGTTAATCGCTGACATGCTCAAACTCGCAAAGTTTGACGGCGCAAAGATGATTACCATTGACGGTGCAAGAGCCGAATATGATGACGGGTTCGGACTCGCGCGGGCTTCCAATACGACTTCGTCTCTGGTGTTGCGGTTTGAAGGACAAAATGACAATGTCATCAAACGCATTCGCGAAGACTTCCGGCGTGCGCTCGCGACTGTCGGCGTGGACTGGCAATAATGCGCTGGGCCGGAAGATTATGGATTGCACTCATCACTTTTCTGATGAGTGTGTCGGCGTTGTTGTACGGTGCGGACTTCTTTTTGCGACATCACGGAGACCAAATCAGCGAAGCCGCCATGGAGTATCTGCCCGGAGCCGACATTAGTTTCTCCACCGCGCGTTTGAAGCTCGGTTGGCGGGGCGCCGCGGTGCGAGTTAGTGACCTTAAAGTCGGGGAGTTTATCAGCTCGCCAAAAGCCGATGTCTGGGTTAATAAGGAAGGACTCGCCGCGGTGTTGTATGCACCGGCAATTACTCTCGGAGTTGACGACAACAGCGCGGGTTTGCCGTTTGCCGGGAGCTGGGCGGTAGATGCCAGAGATGCGAACATCACCTGGCGGGGAATGTCGGTAACTTTGCACAATGCAAGACTGCAACTGAGACGCGATGATGATTTGTTAAGAACGCAGTTGGATGAGGAGCATGACGGAGTTAGTTTGCACATCCGCGCGAATATTCGCGGAGATGCCGAGAGCATTATCGGCGGTTCTATTTATGTTGAGAGTGAGGGGTTTTTAGGACTTGCCGGAGTCGGACCTCCCTGGCAGGACTTGCGCGCGACTTTGCAGGGGATATTGACATCCAATGAGCGTTTTCGTTTTTTCACCTCGGCGACATTGCCGGACAGGCCGTGGCTTCTTCGAGCATCGGGCGGATGGCATGCCTCGATCCCGGCGGTGACAATGAGTGTTCTTTCAGAAGGCGCGCCGCTTGAGGACTTTCCGGAGTCGGATGCTTATGGCGGCATCACTGTATATTATGAAGATGGCGGCTGGCGAGGCAGGGGATATATGTACGGCGTCAATCCGGACGGCAAAATGCGTGCGGATGTTGTTTGGGACGGAGAGTCGATTGACGCGGACGCCAAATTTGTCGATGTCCCCGCCGCGTCTTTGAAACATTATGTTCCCAATCCGGACTTGCAACAATGGTTTGAAGAGTCGGTTGGCCGGGGCGAGATTGACTACGGTCTCATGAGCATTCGGGACGCGCCTTTAAACAGCATGAGTGTTGGATTAACGGCGGTTTTTTCGAGCGTACAAATAACTGTTGTTGAAGACTGGCCGCCGGCGGAGAACTTAAACGGAATCGTGGTGTTGCGCGGAGACAATATTCTTCTGCATGGAGACGGTCAGATTGGAGATGTTTCGTCGGACGATGTTTTGGTGAAGATAATTTCGATCTACGCGGAAAAAACGACTTTGTATGTGGAGACCCAGTTTAATCGCGCGCCAACGCGGGAGTATTTAAAGACGGCGGAACAGTTGCCTCCGGCGCGTCCGGCGGTTGCGGACGTGACCGGACAGGTTAATATCGCGGGGACGTCTCGTTTAACTTTGAGTGTTGTGGTTCCTCTGGCAACACCGAAAGAGTCGGAGTTTTTCGCGCGTTTGAATTTTACCGGAGACGGTGTTGTCCGGGTTCGGAGTGATGAATCTCCGTCACCTCCTTTGCGCGATGTCGGCGGTGATGTGGATATTAAAGCTGACGGCGTTCAGGCGACATTAACCGGCAATTTGCAGGGACGCGCGGTGACGGTTAATTTAAACAATGAACACATTGTAATGCGCGGACGCATTGCGGCGACAACGGCAATGTCTTTGGCGAATGTTTCCGATGTTGCCGCGGGAGGTGAGTCGGAATTTATGTTGATTCGCCGACCGGAGACGACTGTTTTTGTCTCGGACATGCGCGGGGTCACAATTGACATGCCGTCACCGTTTGGAAAAGACGCGGAGGTTGAAACTGAATTGTCGGTGGTGATGAGTGCCGGAGACGTGCGCGCGAAGTTGGAGACCGGTGACAATACGATTCGTTTTAACACCTCCAAAACCGGTGCGGATATTGCGCTTAATGTTGAGTCACTGCCGCCGCCGGAGTCCGGAGTTAATGTTCATGGCACGGCGGAGGGATTAAACAACGCCGATGGATGGTTTGGACGCACGGGAACAACGGATGCGGCAATTTCACTGCGCATTACCGACTCACAATTGATGAATGCGTGGCATAAAGAGTTGGTTTTGGAGTCACTGCCGGGGACGGATGAAGGCAAACAATTGGTGCTTGACGGAGACCGCGTTGCCGGGACGGTGTCTTATCGTCCCGGGATGTTGAATGTTAATTTCTCACGACTTATGATGGATGACGATGACGATAACGGTGATGAAAGCGGAGAATGGCGCATGGGTGACTTAACGGTCGGCATTACGGTTGCGAAGTTTGATTATGACGACAAGTCACTGGGACATGTGGTGATACAGGGCGAGCCGGAAGCTGACGGCTGGCGCATTGGAACTTTGCATGTGATGACTGATGTGAATGAGTTTCGTGCAAACGGGTTTTACGACGGCATTAATACTGAAATTACGGCGCAGGTGGAGGCGGCTGACGCCGCGGCGTTGTTGTCAGTCTTCGGACAAACCAATATTATTTCCGATGGAGTCGCATCAGCAAACGGGAGATTGTTTTGGACGGCGGCGCCTTCTGACTTTTCTCTGGCGCGGTTGGGCGGAAGACTGAGTTTGCGCGCGGAGAATGTGCGTTATACCAAGACGGAATCCGGCGTTATCGGACTTTTGGCGGTGTTGTCTCCGCAGTCGTTGTTGGAGCTGGGTTTTACCGAGATCGGCAAGGACGGCGTGCAGCTTGATGAGATTAGCGGCGCGATAACATTTGAAGACGGAACCGCCTTCTTTCATGATGTTGTCATGCGCAATGATGATTTGAGCATCATCATGGTTGGTGAAGTTAACATGGTAGACCACACACTTAACATTCGCGGGCGGGTTCGTCCGGGCAATCGTTTAATTAAAGCGGGTTCAACCGCCGCAATAGGAGCGGGTTTGGCGGCGGTTCAACCGTTGTCCATTGCGGCGGGATGGTTGTTGGGAAAAGTGTTTGAACGTCCGTTGTCTGAAATCGGAGCATATAACTATGCCATCACCGGTGACTGGGATGAACCGGAATATGTCGAAACCGGAGTCGTATTAAAACCGCCTCCCGAACAACCGGAACAACCATAGTCGCGTTATAATAAGACAATGAATTCCCTGGTGGCGGTGGTAATTTGCGGAGGCGGCGGCGTGCGTTTGTGGCCGGTGTCGCGCAGCGGTTTTGCCAAACCGTTTGTCTCGTTGCCGGGACAATCACATCCGTTGCTCGCCCAAACTTACGCCCGTTTGTGTGACGCGCCGTCTTTGGCGGGAGTCATCACCGTTTCTTCCGAGAAAGACCTGTTTTTGTGTCGTGAATTTGCCGCTGTTCATGCTCCCGATGTTCCACAGTTGTTTATTGGGGAGCCGCATGCGAGAAACACGGCTCCGGCAATTATGAGTGCCGCATGTTGGGCGGCGAAAAGGTTTGGTGAGGAGTCAGTAATGTTGGCGTTGCCCGCCGACCACGCAGTGAAGAATGTCTCGGCGTTTTGGGCGGCGGTTAATGGAGCGGTGCATGCTTCACTTACGGGAAAGATTGCACTTTTGGGAATTACACCTGATTATCCGGCAACCGGTTATGGTTACATAGACGCGGGAGAGGAAGATGAGAATGGTGTTCGTCCGGTGCGGCGTTTTGTGGAAAAACCCGACTCTCAACGCGCGCAGGAGTTTGTTGATTCTGGTTTTTTGTGGAATGCGGGAGTGTTTGGCATGCAGGTTGGTGAGTTGTTTTCTCAAGCCGCGAAGTTTGCACCGGAATTGTCGGTGATTGCAACACAAACTCCTCCTGCTGAAGGCGATGTCTGGTTGCCGGAGTCGGAACAATATAAGAAGTTCCCAGAGATCTCTTTTGATTATGCACTGGCGGAAAAGACCGATAAAGCAGCAGTTTGCGCGGTTAATGACGCCGGATGGAGCGATGTTGGGTCATGGCGCGCGGTGGCGGATTCTCTGTCCGCAGATGCCGAGGGTAATTACAACACCGCCGATGCCGTTTTGATAGACTCACAAAACTGTATGACAGTAGGGGGACATCGCGCTATTGCCGCGGTGGGCGTTTCCAACTTATATATTATTGATACGCCGGATGCACTTTTGGTCGCCGCCGATGACAGCGGGGAAAAGACAAGAGAAGTTGTTGCCCGTTTGCGGGAACAAAACCGCTCGCAAGCTGATACTCCCGTGACTGTTCGCCGTCCTTGGGGAGGGTATACCGTGTTGTCGGAGGGCGAAGGATATAAAGTCAAACGTATTGATGTCAATCCCGGCGGATTGTTGAGCTTGCAGTCTCACCGCCGGAGAGATGAATATTGGACGGCGGTTGTCGGTGAAATGACCGTCGTGCTGGATGGGCGTGAATTTCGGCTCCCGGCGGGGGAGTCATGTCATATCCCCGTCGGCGCGAAACACCGCATGGGCAACAATACCAGCGCGCCGGCGGCGATAATTGAAGTCCAAACCGGGGATTATCTGGAGGAGGATGATATTGTCCGGTATGAGGATATTTACGGTCGGAGCTAGAGGGCGGCATAAATTGGGTATAATGCCGCTTTTACAATAATTGGAGGTAATGTTATGGCAGATTCCCCTTTGGTTGGGATTATGATGGGTAGTGAAAATGACTGGCCGATAATGCAGAAAGCGGCGGAAATTTTGCGCGATTTTTCCATCCCTTATGAGACACGAGTGATTTCAGCTCATCGAACACCCGATTTGTTCTTTGAATATGCGTCTTCGCTTGAATCTCGCGGGTTGCGAGTGATGATCGGCGGAGCCGGCGGAGCCGCACATTTGCCCGGAGTTTTGGCGGCAAAGACGACTTTACCGGTGTTGGGCGTGCCGGTGAATGCAACGCCCTTGCAGGGAGTTGATTCTCTGTATGCGATTGTTCAAATGCCTCGCGGTATTCCTGTCGCGACATTTGCCGTTGGTGAAGCCGGCGCGGCGAATGCGGCACTGTTTGCCGTGGCGATTTTGGCGTCAACAGATCCCGAAATGGCGGAGAAACTAAAGGCGTTTCGCGCCAAGATGGCGGAGAAGATTCGTAATACGCCTCCGCCGAAGTTGTCATGACATCGCCGGTTTTAGAGAGTTCTCTAAAGTCTCTGCCGCTGGTGGGACGCGGCAAGGTGCGAGATATTTATGACGCCGGCGAAGACCGACTGTTGATTGTCCAAAGTGACCGCATTTCGGCGTTTGATGTCATATTAAACGAGCCGGTGCCGGGTAAAGGGGCGGTGTTGACGGAGATGTCGTTTTTTTGGTTTGAGAAACTGGGCGGGATGATTAAGAATCATCTAACGGATGACTCGCCGGAGTCAGTTGTCGCCGCCGATGAGCGTGAACAAATTGCCGGACGCGCGATGTTGGTGAAGAAGTTGAAACCGTTGCCGATAGAGGCGGTATGTCGGGGATACATTATCGGTTCCGGTTGGAAGGATTATCAGGCGACCGGCTCGGTTTGCGGGATTGGATTGCCGTCCGGATTGTCGCTTGCCGAACGCTTACCGGAGCCGATTTTCACACCGGCGACAAAAGCCGAGCAGGGCGAGCATGATGAGAATATATCTTATGAACAAATGGAGTCAATAATTGGCTCGGACACTGCGGCGGCGGTTCGAGATGCGACATTGTCAATATACGCCGCCGCGGCGGAACATGCCCGCGAGCGGGGGATTATTATCGCCGATACGAAGTTTGAGTTTGCATTGGATGACGGAGAGTTGGTGTTGATAGATGAAGTGTTGACACCGGATTCATCGCGTTTTTGGCCGGCGGATGAATGGCGGGCGGGGGAGAATCCTCCGAGTTATGACAAACAAATCGCCCGTGATTGG
>JAWONR010000066.1:0-6478 GCA_033865115.1 Candidatus Persebacter sydneyensis
ACATCAACCGTAATGGTCACCTCAAACATTGAAAGGGTCACCTCAACCGTTGAGGACTTGTTCCTGGTGTCGTCCCAGCGTGAAGGCGCGGTGGTGAACACCTATTATCCCTCCAGCTTTGGTGGGTCGCCGCTCGTGGCGGAGTTTCAGCCTTCCGGCGGAAGCGGGGTATATTCGGTGGCGATTACCGGTTGTAACAGTGACGGCGGACTGTGTGACGGAAGATTCCAAATCAAACGCGTGGCAAGCGGTTATGCGTTGTACGCCGACCCGCGTGAAGCGCAAAGACCGCCGCTGACGGCAAATCTGCAAGTGTCATTCACGGATGAAGTTAACACCGCCGTAGCGCCGGTGTTGCACAACATCGCCGTGACCGTTCGCGATGTGTTCCGTGTGTCAGTACACAACACGCGGGTTCATAGCGGCGGATTCTCCGGCGCTGAACAATTGAGTTATGAAGGCACCGCAACACCGCTTGGCGTGCCGGCGGGATATGTCGGTGTGTTTGCAACACTGGCGGCTTCGGGCGGTGCGGGTGAGTATACTTACAGCTCCAACAACCCGCATATTCGGGTGGATGCAAACGGTGTATTGTCCGTTTTGGACGGCGGAGAAGCGTTTGGAACCATGAGAACGACTCTGACCATCCGTGACAAAGACGGCAACACACCGTTTATCGGATTCACCCAGTCACCCAACAACGGCGCACCGGTCAATTGCGACCAGACCCTCATCAATGAGGGCGACAATGACGAATATGAACGAGGCTGTAAGGAACTCGTGGCGGGCGGCGCGGTGGTTGTGAATGTCCGCCAGCGTGATGTTGCGGTGTTGAATCTCTATCGTCCGGGCGTGGCGGTGAGAACTCGCGGATATGCGTCAAGTGAACGCGATTACCGCTTTATTGTGGATACTACGCCGAATGGTGCCCGTGCGACCATTAACTTCATTGACCCGAACAACCCGCAGTTGGAGCCGCCGCGCGAAGAAACCCCCGGCGTGTTGGACAGAGTTCGCGCCCGGTTTTACGGCAACCTTTTCTCCAAACCCACCCTGTTTGAATTCCTCACATTGTCGCCCGACAGTGTCGGAGATGCGCGCAGTCGTCCGGTGTACGTGGAAGAGGGCGAATATCTGCGAATGTTGATTGACCCGACGTTTGCCGACCTGTCGTTTGAAGTTGTCTCCGGTGGCAGAGTGGAAGCCGTCGCACCGGTGCGTTCGGGAACCGACTTTTATCTGCGGATGCAGATGGATGAAGATTCAAATGCATGTTCCGAAATCCGCGTTCGCGCCGATTATGGCATGGTTGAAACCACTCATGTCTTCCTGGTGTTGCCGGCGGCGGCGAGAACGCCGGCGGAAGAGGTGACAGATAGGACGGGGACGACGAATGTGGACAACGGACTGCCGAAAGGTGGAGAGGCGCTGCGGTGCTTTGCGCGGACGGAAGCCGATGAAGTGTCTGTGGCTGAAGACGGCGCGGTTGAACACACACTCTCCGGTCGTTTGGTTAATCATCCCGTCCGCGCCTTTAGAGGACGCGTTTATGAAGCCGGCGATGAGTTGTTTGCCTTCCAACGCTTGGAGGGGGCGAATGAGTTTCGCATGGTGGTGGAGTCAACCAATGACATGCCGCTTAGGCTGGGCAGGGAAGTCAATGGACGGATTCCGGTCGTGTTTTCAAGACAATTCAGCGACAATTTCCTTGACGCCAACCGCGTAGAGACGGCGACCGTGCAAATTGTGCTTTACGGAGAAGACGGTGATGAGCTGCTCCGACAGGATTTGCGTATAATCAATCCCGCGGATTTGACGGAAGAGTTGTCGGCGACGCTGGTGAATGCGGATGGCGACTCGGTGATGGGTCCGCATGGTCAGATAATTAGATTGGACACCGGTACAACCTACAGCGAAGGTGACATTCTCGGCACCATTGTTGTGACGGGCGGCGTCTCGCCGTATAGCATTACGACGTATAACACTCAGTCGTATACTGTTGGCGCGGCGGGAGACGCTCCCTTTACGGTGGACAACAACGGTGTTGTGTATGTCGGACCGGGTTTCCGCGCCACGGAGACAAATCCAGTGACGATTTATCCGCTGGCGGTGGATATTCGCGACTCCGCGCCGTCATCGGCACAACAACATATACGGGAGCCGTTTGCCGTGTATCGTGCGGACAGTACTGTGAGCATCGGGGTAGCAACAGGGGCATTTACCTTTGACTTTATAGCCTCCACGGTCAATATAATAGGCATATCATTTGCAATGGAGGGACAACTGGCGAGTGGACGGATCACGGTACTGACCAAAGGGAGTGGTCTTTTCACCGCCATAAACGCGAATAGGGTGAATTTCTTCAGAGTCACGGCGACCGGCGGTGAGGAAGTGTTTTGGGATGGTGAAACGGCTACGACTTCGTCAGGCACGCTACATCCCAGTCAGTTAAGGCAGGACGCAACTGGGGTGTTTTATATGCGGCCAGGGCGTGACTATGGGGTTCATAGCCAGACAATTAATGATTTTATACATAGAGAGTACACACAAACATTTGTGTATATTTCCGGCTTTATCAGGCACGAATTAGTCGTTGTCTTTAGATATAGTACCTAATGAGCGACAGCGACATTAACCGCGTTGTATTGTCATAAGGAGTTTGTTTGGTCGCGATGCACTGCGCGATTTCAGATTTGTTTTCCATCGGCGCCGATTTTCGGATGGCGTCCGCGGGTACGCGCAACATGCTGAGCGTCTCCGCCGACGATGTCGCCGCCCGCCTGCATGACCTGACCGGTGCTTTTGCCAAAGAAGCCGCCATTGTTTCAACATGCAACCGCACCGAAGTCTATTGTCTGACCTCCCGCCCGGAAAAAGTCGCGAAATGGCTGGCGGGCGGAGACGCCGGAGTGTTGTTCAGACTTAACGCGCGCGCGGCGGCAAGACGCGCGTTTTGCGTCGCCAGCGGGATTGAATCTCAAATCATCGGCGAAACCGAAATCACCGGACAAGTCAAACGCGCCGCCCAAATTGCCAGAGAGTCCGGCGCTTCCGGTGTTTTTGTCAATCGTCTTTTGGAAAAGTCACTCTCCGCCGCCAAAGCCGTCCGCAGTGAAACCGACATTGGAAGACATTCACTCTCCTACTGCGGACTCGCCGCCCGCGCCGCCGCCGACATCTTTCCGTCTCTGGAAACTTTGTCCGTTCTGTTTGTCGGCGCCGGCGGCATGACCCGCTCCGGCGCCGCTGTGTTTGCCGGGAGGAATGTTAAACACATGACTTTTGCCAATCGTAACATGGACAAGGCCGGTGAACTCGCGCAATTGTACGGGGGTGTTTGTATGCCGCTGTCTGCGGTGGCGGAGATGCTGGGGGAGTTTGATGTTGTGATTTCATCAACTTCCAGTCCTCTGCCGTTAATCGGAAAAGGCGCGGCGGAAACCGCATTGAACAAACGCCGCCAACCCATGATGTTTGTCGACCTGGGCGTGCCGCCCGACATTGAACCCGCTGTCGGGGAACTGCCGAATGCGTTTGTTTATACACTCTCACAACTGGGGGAGCGGGCGCAACAATCTCAAAGCGCAAGACACGAAGCGGCAATTATGGCGGGGACAATTATTGACCGGCATGTTGATGACTTCTGCCTGTGGTGGGACAAACACGCCGCCCGAAACTCCGTTAAAGCCGAAGACTTCCGACAACAGGAAACCGAAGCCGCGCTCGAAAGACTCCACCGCGGTGAAGACGCAAGACAGGTTATGGAACACTTCTCGCGCCGACTCTCCTCCGGAGATGACGACAAATAACCCGGTATTTGTTAATCTCTGTTTGTTATGCTTCCTCCCAAAATTCATGAGAAATTCGCCGCGCTTAACGAAAGACGAGGTGAATTAGAAACGCAAATGCTCGCGCAACAAGCCGCCGCACAATGGCGCTCGCTGTCCGAAGAATACGGCAGGCTGCTGCCGACAACAGACGTCTTTCAACAATGGCTCGCGGCAAAGGATAAAATTGAAGAGTTGCAGGCGCTTGTTAATGACCCGGAGCTCCAAACAATGGCGGCGGAGGAAATTCAAACCGCACAAACCGAATGTGAAAAACTCGAACAACAACTCATACAACTCGCCACCGCCCCGAAGGAGGACGACAATAGGGACTGCTTTTTGGAGATAAGAGCCGCGGTGGGCGGGAATGAATCTCAACTCTTTGCCGGGGAACTGTTTAGAATGTATTGCCGGTATGCGGAATTGCGAGGTTGGAATGCGGAAGTTGTCTCGCGAGCCAACGGCGATGTCGGAGGTGTGCGCGAAATCATTGTCCGAATCGGCGGCGAAAACGCTTATGAACGACTGCAATATGAATCCGGCGCGCACCGCGTTCAACGTGTTCCCGACACTGAATCACAGGGACGAATTCACACCTCCATCGCCACAGTCGCCGTGATGGCGGAAGCTCTGCCCGAAGAAGTCCAAATATCACCCGCCGATTTGAGAGTCGAAACCTTTCGCTCATCAGGCGCCGGAGGACAACATGTTAACACCACCGACTCCGCCGTCCGCATCACTCATCTGCCAACCGGCGCGGTGGTGGAGTGTCAGGACAACCGCTCACAACATAAAAACAAAGAACGCGCCCTGGATGTCCTGCGCGCCAGAGTCGCCGAACAACAACGAAGAGAACAACAGGAAAAAGAATCCGCTGAAAGAAAAGCGCTGGTCGGGGGAGGTTTTCGCTCCGACCGAATACGAACTTATAACTTCCCGCAGGGAAGAATGACCGACCACCGGATTGGACTGACACTTTACAAACTCCCCGCGGTGATGGAGGGGGATTTGGATGAACTTCTAAACGCGCTGGAAACCGGCGCAAGGGAGGAGGCATGAGCAGCATCGGCGCAATGCTGAAAGACGGCGCAAAACGACTCGCCGAAGCCGGTGTGGACAACGCCGATTTGGATGCAAGAGTGTTGATGAAACACCGACTCAACATCGGAGACGGCGCACTCGCCGCGTCCTCCCGGGAAACTCTGGATGACAAAATGCAACGCGCGTTTTATGACGACATTGAAAGACGATTGCGCGGTGAACCCGCGGCTTATATTGTCGGACGGCGTGAATTCATGGGTATGGACTTTCTAACAACGCCGGCGGTGTTGATTCCCCGTCCGGAAACCGAAGAACTCACTGAAACCGCTTTGGCACACATTCCCCCCGGAAGCACCGCAAGAGTGTTGGACTTGGGCGCGGGGTGCGGCGCGATTGGACTGACCATCGCACATTTGCGTCCGGAATGTCGGGTGACTCTTGCCGACTGCAGTACGGACGCACTTTCACTCGCAAAACAAAACGCCGAAAGACTGCGCACGAATGTTGAATTCTTTCTCAGTGACTGGTTTAATGAAATAAAAGGCGACTTTGATTATATTGTCGCCAATCCGCCTTATGTCTCCGCCAATGACGCGGCATGGGCGACACTGCAATATGAACCCAAACTCGCCCTTTACGGCGGACAGGACGGACTTCGGGAACTCGGCGCGGTCATTGCCGGCGCGCCGAAACAATTACGCACCGGCGGTGTTCTCTTTGTTGAACACGGCGCGCAACAAGCCAACGCCGTCCGCGAACAATTCGCCAACGCCGGGTTTTGCGGCATCTGCTGCCGTAAAGACCTGGCAAGACTGCCGCGCATCACTTTCGGCGTGCGCGGTTACTAACATGCCCGAACTGCCGGAGGTGGAAACTGTCCGCCGCGGCATCGCGCCGGTGTTGCAAAATGCAATTGTTGAAGAAGTTGTCGTCCGAGAAAGAAGAATGCGACTGCCCGTGCCGAAAAACTTTCGTCAACGTCTAAAAGGAAGAAGAATAATCACAATTGGACGGCGAGGGAAGTATCTCACTTTTCAACTGGATGACGGCGGGGCGGTTATTGCTCATCTGGGAATGAGCGGTGCGTTTTACTTTTCGGAGACGCCGCCTCGGGAGAAACATGAACATGTTGGATTCCAAATTAACGGACGGTTTTTGATTTATCACGACCCGAGACGGTTTGGCGGCTTTGCTGTTTTTGAAGGTGAGCCTGAGAATCATCCTTTGTTGTGTGAAATAGGACCGGAGCCGTTGTCGGCGAAGTTTAACGGGAAATGTCTGTTTGAGGCGTTGCATAAACGACATTCGCCGATAAAGACTGCGGTGATGGACGGGAAAGTTGTCGCCGGTGTCGGTAATATTTATGCGAGTGAATCTTTGTATCTGGCAAAGATTCGTCCGCAGACTTCCGCCGCCCGATTGTCGGTTGTGAGAATGAGTGCGTTGGCGGCGGCGATTAAAGATGTTTTACGACGGGCGATTCGCGCGGGAGGTTCTTCCATGCGCGATTTTTATCATCCGGACAACAGTCCCGGTTATTTCCAAACAAAATGGAAAGTGTACGGACGCGAAGGCGAAAGTTGTCAATGCGGCGGTGTTATTCGTAAAAT
>JAWONR010000067.1:0-2680 GCA_033865115.1 Candidatus Persebacter sydneyensis
GTGGACACCACAGAGTCGGGAGGTTTGCGAGCGTCTTTGTCATTTGACGGTCTTTGGAACGCGCGCGATGTGGCGGTTGCCGCGATTGGCTTGGCCGGTGAACGAGTGTCAGACGGCGTCACCACCACGCTGGTTGGCAACATTGAAACCGAATTCCTCTCCGGCGACACGCAATACACCGACATTAACGGCGGGACGGTTGTTTATGCGAATGACGCCGGCGGCGAGAGAGACCCCGAACAGTTGCTTTCCGGTGCAGAAAACCGTGAATTCTTCCTCGTGCGCGGCGTGTTCTTTGAAAGCGCAATAGAGACGACTTTGGAGATAATCACTCGCCGCAATCAAGCGCCGTTGCCGTTCACGTTTGAGTTTAACGAAAGCGTGGGTGATGACATTTCCATATCAGACAGAACGGCGTCCCACATTACGGTGTCGGTCATTAGCGCGTTGTCAACCTGGGAATACGACAGACATACCGTGATGGTGATACAAGGGAGTGACAGCCTGCCGATAAGCGTGGTTGAAGAGAGCTCAAGTTCAGGGTTTGAATATGAGTCCCGGGAGTTTAAACTGCGCACCGCAGACCCGTTGGGTTCCGGCTTTAGCACTCAAACATCCAGATATAGGATTGAGGCGAATCTTTCACCGCCGCATCTTCCGTTCACTTTGACTTTGGAACTTCACCTGTCGCGCGCCACATCGGCTCGCACGACCGGCGGAGACGTTGCCATCGGCGGTTCCAACCTGTTTGGCGGCGTGAGAATGGCGACAGACGGCGCTTTGCAGGTGTCGTTGTTGAACAGTCAAGTCGGAGAGAACGGCGTTGGCGCGCTCGCCACATTAAGATTTAGAGGCGCAACACTTGAAGCCGGTTATACGGTGTCCGTTGATTCGGCAGACACCGGATTTGAACTGACGGATGAGGGTGTTTTGGTGATTGACACCGATAATTTTGATGCCACAACGGTGCCGGAGGGCGGACAAGACTTCGTCCTGACACTGCGGGCATCGCGAGGCAACTTAAGAGTGGTTTCCACCGTAACGGTGCGGGTGGCGACATTTGACACGCCCACGGCAAGAGGAATGGTTGATTTGGAATATGGCGGTTCACACGTTCCAACGCCGGGAGTCGTCTTATCCGGTTCTTCGCAGGCGAGTTCTCATGTGACGGTGACGGTCATGGTGGCGCAGGACGCGCGTCTTCCCTTTGCCTTTATCGGAGAGTTGAATGAATTTGTCGGACGATTCCGACCTGACGGCGGCGGAGAATACACTTATAACACCGAGGTTGAAGCCGCCGGCGGCGGACATGTCATCGCGCGGGACGGAGACGGACAGACGGAATTTTTCCTGACATCATTGCCGGCCGGCGGGACGCCGGATGTTTCGCGGTTTGCGGTGGTTTATGGCAATGCGGAGTTGTCCGTGGTGATGACGGTGTCTTACATGGTCATGGTGGAGGCGGATCCGCCGGCGCCGCTGGGTGTTGAAGTGTCACTGCCGGATGGATTTAGCTCGGATTATGACAATGACGGCGCAGAGGTGTCTTTGGAAGGTTCCGGCGGTTCTTGGACGGTGGCGATGCGACTCGCGCCGGATACCGTTGTGCGCATGGACAGATTGGCGACGGACGGTGTCACTTATGTCCGGAGAGAGATCACCACCACGGTTGTCAATTCCGGCACCAGCGGAACGCGCGGCGCCCAGTTCCCGGCAACGAACTTCATCATTGATGTCTACTCGGGAATTCAGGTGGCGGCGACGGTGACGGATGAGCAAGAGGAGGGTTTCCGAATTGACCTGTCAAGACTGTCGCCCGCGTTGGATGTGATGAACGGGCTAAGAGTCCAAGTCCGCGGTGTCGGCGGTGACCGCAGAGGTTATACATTGTCATCAACCAAAACCGTTGTGGAGGAAAATGTGGATGGCGTGAACGGCGAAGACGCATTCCGGTTTGAGCATGACCGACGCGGCGGAGACATTGTTTTTGACACATCCACGGCGGCGAACATGCTTTGGGGCAACTTTGCAGACGGCGAAACGCTTGTTTCGCGCTCGCGTTATGTGATGAATTTGATGAATCAAGGCGGCGGCGGCGCGTCCGTGCCGGTGACGGTGGAGTTTGTGGTGATGCGTGATTTGACAGCGCCGTTTGTGGTGACGCCGATGTTAAACGCTCATTTCCCCGACAATTTCGGCAATGTGGAGATTGAAGGCAACCTGGTGTCGGTGAATCTGGATGTTAACTTTGAAAACCTGAAGCCTTATGGCGTCTTCAAAACAATTGAGGACATAAGGCAGGTTTATAGGGATGCCGGTTTGCCGGAAACTATCGCGAACTTTATCAACAGGGACGGCGACGCGCTCGACGACGCTTATATAAGGGAAGCGTTTGAATTGGGCGGGCGTAATCTTCTGCGAGGCGAGCCGTTGTTTTTTATTAAACCGGCTCGTCCGTCGGGCATACGACCACTACAATCTCCCGACCCGTACCTGAGAGTGACCTCTGATGAGAATTTAGAGCAGATAGCGGTAGAAACTGGCCCCGGTAGTAACGAAGCCGACCGGCAAAAAAGACGACTCATACATGAACGTTTGGGGTATCCGGTGTTCGCTCGCACGGACAACCTCGACACATGGTTTGAACCGTTCGCCGACACCAATTTGACAACGGTATTGA
>JAWONR010000067.1:2780-6341 GCA_033865115.1 Candidatus Persebacter sydneyensis
AGATTTGGAGGGCGATGTGCTGATTACGGTGGAAATCAAACGCGATGGTCCGCCGCCCATATCAATTACCTTTACCCCGCGCAATGAATGGAATGTAAGCGGTGTTCCGGTGGTGGAGTCATCTGTCACCTTTGGTGAACGTAATGATAGGGGAATAGGATTTGCGGATACCCAGGCTATAACGATACATACCAACATATATGACCATGTTGTACACAGTGACATTGTATTTCCTTTTGGGTCATTTGGCGCCAGAGACGGAGACGGCAACCTTTTCAGTTATGAATTGCATACGCCGGGCGGCGTGGTCCACCGGAGCTCAGGAGATAGTGCTTGTTCCGGCAACCAAACGTTTGTAAGCCTTCGAAGATTTGACCGTGACGAGGACACATTCGAGGGTGATGCCAACAAATATCAAGTCGGCGGGACTACGCTGGAATCCCGAGAGTGTTTGGTCGGGTTTGCCCAAGGTATACAAATAGGCACCTCTGACCGCCAATTTATTGGATACAGCCTCACAAATCGTTACACCATCCCTGTGACCTATCCCAACGGGAAGACGGGTGAGAACATAGTCGACGCGGCATACAACTCCGGGGATTTAAACTTGAATATTGTTCACGTGTTGCGCCGTGTGGGTACGCCGTTTGCAGATGGAAATTCATTTGCGACACAGTTGTTGCCGACCAAGACGCCAACAACGGTTGAGACAACGGACACCGTGTTGAGGACTTATCTCGCACGGAACTTGCACAACGGGAGCACCAGAACCGTCACTGTATACCAAACGATAACGACACGCATCCAAAAGTCGGCGGCAAGCCCCGTGCCGGGTACGAGACATGTGCTCCGCACGGGACACACGACGACCTTGTCCCAGGCTGAGGTGGCGAGACTGGTGTTTCCGTCTGAACTCTACAATCAAGACCTGATTAATGACAGGCAGCCGGCAATGGAATGTAGTTTCGTCGGCAGCGTTGCCGGGTTGAGCGTGGGAAGCTTTCCGGAGAGAAACGATGGTTGTCCGATTACATTGGAGGCCGGCGGTTTGCCGCGTAGTGATGCCGGGACAGTGGAGGCAACTGTGAGAGTGAACTTGGGTTTTTACGGCTCTCATGATGTTACTTTGACAGTTGAATGGCGACAGAACGTCGGCACTGAAGCCGAGTTGGACGAGTGGCTTGGTGAGTTGGGACCGAATGTCGCACCGTTTGAAGAGTTTGAGTCGGAGTTTGCACCATTGGCGGCGATTTCGCCGGTGTTGACACCGTTGGGCGGTGTTGTTGCGGGATTGGCGGCGGATATTCCCGCCATCATTGCCACCATGCATGCGGGGGTTGCCGGCGCGACATTCACACAAATCGGTGATGCGAACGGATTGTCTCTTAATGCTGACAACGCCATTACATTCACCGGCGAGCGCGACATCGGAGCAACCTACGCCATCACCGTTTCCGTGTCGGAGGGCGGTAATTCAGCGTTGGTGCAACTGACACTCTTGGCGGGGAATCTGGCATTGTTGATGTCGGAGACGGAATTAACCATTACCGAGGCGAATGTCACCGTGGAAACACCGCTGGCGACTGTTTTTGCGCAGGCACCGGCGGGCGATGTCTCTTACGACCTGGGATGTGAAGACGGCGACAGTCGCACGACTCGGTTGTGTGAAAACTTTGCCTTGCGCGGTGTCGGTGAGAGTGCGGCGGTTGTGCGCATACCGTCCGTCACTCGGTTGATGTCGGGCGAATACAGACTGACATTGTCGGTGTTTACCGCCGATGCGCTGACGACAGTGTCCAGACCGCTGACTTTGTCAATGATGATTGAAGCCGTGCCGGGCGAGGCGGCGCCGGAGGTTGGATTCACTGCGGCGGTGTCGGCAAACGGTGATTCTCCTTTTGCAGAAAGAGGAGTCGGCACCTTGGATGAGCCGTTTGTGTTGCTGCAGGGCACAGTGCCTGTGTCCATCATTAGGGCTCGCAGCGTGGAAGACGACACAAACGAGAATGATTATGGAGAGCCGGGCGGATTTGAGACCATACAGGTGAACATGCCGGCGGTTGTTGTCGGGACGGTGCAAAGTGCCGTGACGATTATGACGGGCGACAACTTCACCTTGGACAACGGCGCATTGAACATGCACAATTTGGCGGTGGAACGTTTCTCGGTGGTGCTTAGTAACGCCGACAGTGAGACACGGACGTTATACTTCCAAAACGAACCGCCGGAAATTCGCATAATTCATAATTCGGCGCATCTTGACCTTTCCTCCCGCCACAGTGGATTTGATGGCGCGTATCAGTATCGTGTGCATGAATATACAAGACCGCTGGGCAATGACGGCGACAGCAATCCCGTGCGTTGGGATATCCGCATTGAATCCGACCATGACCTTCGGTTTGAAGACTGTTGGGCGGAGAGTATCCTCGGTAGAGCACAAGATTTTGTATCCGACCCGGCGGTGACCGCCGACAGATGTGATGTCGGACGCAGCGATGGTCAGGGCGACGACCATACCGTCTGGGAGTTCATGGGGTTCTTCGGCAGCAGGACGGATCCGATTGACCGGAGGGTGGATATAGTCATTCCGAACAATTATGGACTGCCGGGACGGGCAATAATTGACATCCATCCCCTGCCATTGCCCATTGTGATAACACCGGAAGATGTGTCCATTGTGCCGGGACCGGGGGTTGTTTCCGGCGCCGGAATAGAGAGCCATCCGTTTATTGTCAGTCGTCCGGAAGGCGTTTCCGGCTCTTGGGTGATGTTTACCGTGAATGTGTGGAGAGGTGAGGAAGACGTACTGGTGACGGTGAATTGGCCGGTGGTTCAAGCCACCGATAACGGTGTTGCACTTGCCAATGGCACTGGCTCAAATCCGCCGACCGGTTCGGCGGCGGCAACGGGGCAGTTCCCGATGGGAACCGCCGGACAGTGCTTTACGACATCTTTCGCAATTGATGCGTCAAGTATTCCGGGTAATTCTCCCGGTTCTTCCGGCGCCATTCAAACCGACGGGGAGTCTGTTGTCGTGCATTGGTGCAACAGCACTGCGGAGCGGGAAATTCCGGCGTTGCAGTTGTCATTTGAAGGCGGTGTTTCAAGCACCACCACAGAGTCCAACCCGCATGTATTGGGGGCGGAGGTCTTCGTTGTGGCGACTTTGACGGCGACAATAGGCGAATTGTTGCCTGACAGCGCGGAAGTTGTTTATGAAGACGTGTCTTTGGACAACACTGACGGCTTTGACTTTGGCGCATTTGGCGGACTCGCGTTGGTTGGCGACACCATCATTCGCTCGCCGTTTGCCGCCGAAGACGAGGTTCATGGCATCACGGTTCGCGGACAGGCTGGCAGACAGTTCGCGAGCATCACCTTGTTTGCGCGGTTTGGCGATGCGGCAATTGGCGATGCGCCGATAGTCGTGGCGGTGCGCAATCAGGCGAGTGAATTGCCGTATCCGGCGTTTGTCGGCGAGACGCATGACGGCATAGGCGGCGGAAGAATCATCCGCAGTTCAATTACCTTTGATGTTGTCGTTAGCAACATGACGGTCAC
>JAWONR010000068.1:0-5900 GCA_033865115.1 Candidatus Persebacter sydneyensis
ACAACATTGGCTGCGGTGTATACAACTGTTTCCGCACCGGCTCTGTCGGTGGGCGCTGACGGAATCATCCATGTAAAATCCGGTGAACAACTGACCGTGGGCAATTATAGAATCACCGCCGAATCCATTCTCGGCGAAGCACAGGCAGAACTCGTCGTGCATGTGTCGGTCGGACCTCTCGCCGTCGTGCAGGATTCAGGATTGGACGGCAGCGGTACTTCTCCGGAAGACCCGTATATCGTCCGCACTCCCGCACAAACCATCATCGTCACCGTCACCACCACGGGCGGTCCCAGTGCCACTTATGACTATACCGTCTTTCACAGTCCGCCCGCCATCGGTCCGCCGTCATTCAACTCCCCGCCTTTTAATATTGATGACCGCGGTGTTGTTTTCGTAGAGCGCGAACCTCTGCCGCCGAGTACGAAATTTACCGTAACCGTGCTCGTCAGCGGAGATGAAGGTCCTCCAACATCCATGACCACGACAACAACCGTTACCGTGTTTGTTGAAACCGGAATATTTGAACTGAATGTCTCAGTGACCTCCTCCCTGCCGCGCTCCGGCTTGTTGGAACCCGACCCTTATATTATTACCGTCGCCGAATTAACCGACCTCGGCGTAGTGCTCGCAACAGTGTCCGGCTCGGGCGGTAACGGCAGCTTCTCCTATTCCGCCGCCGGCGGACGGTTTGTCATCGGCGGCAGCGACGGCATTCTCCGAGTCGGACAAACTCTCGGCTTCGGACAAGGATACACCGCCACTGTCGCTGTTATCTCCGGAAACAACGCCAACATTGAAGAAGTGCCTTTTGTCGTCGCGCCCGAACTTATGCGAGAAATACCATCGGTTTCTTTAAGACTGACAACACGCTCACGATTTAGAGGCAGCGGTTTTCGAACCATGCCTTATATCATCCATAACGGAGCCGTCGGAAGAATGATCGCGCGCAGTATCGCAAGAGGCGGACCAACCGAAATATATTCCTATCAAGAAGCGTCTTCCGGACCTCTCACGGTAAACGCCATGGGCGGCATCTCGGTCAGGGATAATGTGAATCTGACATCGGGTGACAGACACACCATCACCGTCATCGTGAACAACGGAGACGAAACCGCAAGACAACAAGTCCATGTGCGAATCGCGCGTTTTGTACTGACTCGTAACTCAAACTTTCCCGGCAACGGAAGTGAAAACAACCCGTATTTGCTGCCCAACAGCGCAAAATCCGGCGTTGTCGTGACTTTGGAAACAGAAGGCGGCGCACGAGGCGGCACTAACTGGCAATTTGGACTCACCACTTCATTGCCGCTGGGTTTGAACAGTAATAGAAGCACCGCCGTGATCTCCGTGCAAGCAGGTGAAGAACTTTCGCCGGAACTGCATGCCATTACCGTTTCAGTTTCGCGAGGTTCGAATTCAAGCTCCGTGCCGGTTCACTTTTCGGTGGCGCCTCCGATTGTTGCAACCGCTGTTGTTGCCTCGGGACTTCCCGGAATGGGAACGGAAACAAATCCGATCACGCCGACAGACGGACGCGCCGTTATCTTTGCAATGGTCAGCGGAGAAGGCGGCGGAGGGGACGGCGATTATAACTTTGCCGGAGAATCCAACTCCCATCTTGTTGTCAACGACCGCGGACTTGTTTCGGCAACCGACGGACTTGGCGCAGGATTGCACACCATTACAGTCAGAGTGTCGCGCGGCGGAGATGTGGGAATGGTCGCCGTTCATGTTTCAGTGCCGCCAATACAATCCATAACATTCCCCTCGCCCGGTATTCGCGGACTCGGTTTTAGCTTCCTGCCGCTTATGCCCATGGATGGAGCTCCCGATGACATAGGTCTGGTCGCCGCAAGCGGAGGCGCCGGCGCGCCTTATGTCTTTGAATACTCATCTTCGTCCGATTTGAGCATCGGACGATTTGGCATGATTAATATCACCGCTCCGCTGCCTTCGGGAATGCACGCCGTTACCGCCACGGTTTTGCGAGGGAATGACTCGTCAACAATAACCGCGCATGTTTCCATCCCGCCTTTGCAGGTTGAAGTCAACACCCAACCCGGATTTTCGGGAGCAGGAACTTCAACCGACCCAATTGCTTTGGAAAACGGCAGTGAGCAGTTAATTATCGCCCGCGCATCCGCCAGCGGCGGCGGAGGTGTTTATGACTTCCGAGGCCAATCCAACTCTGATTTGACGGTTAATGCATTCGGCGGCGTTGATTTGACTGCGCCGCTAAACGCGGGAATACACTCCATTAGTATGACGATTTCCAGCGCCGGAGAATCAGTGATGGCAACCGTTTATGTGTCAGTCTCGCCGTTGAGAATAGATGTTAAAACCGGACTGCTCGGCGACGGCGATGACAACCTGCCATGGCTGTCTGATGAAGCCGGCAACGGACGCATTACAATAGCCGTCAGCGGCGGCAACGGCGCGTATGTTTATGAAATTATCGGAGATGGAAGACTGCGACAACGCGGCGTTAATAATATCGTCAATGCGCTTGAATTGCCGTTGTCGGGCGCGGGTGCGATTCATACTGTTACGGTAAGAGTCGTCAGCGGTGAAGAATCCGTAACCAGCATTGCACATGTATGTCTCGCCACGCCGTTTGCCGGAGAGGTTAATGCGACTTTGTCCGGCGGCAACGGACTCTCTGCGACAACGCCTTATCGCGCGGGACCGGAAGAACTCGCGGGAATGCAAATTACAGTGTCTTGGACGGGTGATAACTGCACTTCCAACTACTATAACTTTTCCAAAGTGAGTGAAACCACGCATGACTCGGCGGCGGATTTCTTCCAGGTCTCCGACTCGGGCGTGATTTCTTATAACACCGGAAGCGCTCCGGCACAAAGCGCCACGCGACTTTCGGGCGGCAACTTGGTAAACCAAATCGCCGTTAATATTACCAACGCCCTCACTTCGCAAACCGTGATGACCGTGTATTTCCGCCCGCGGGCGCATTGTCCGGTGATATTCGCGCCGCCCACGGGACGGACATTCAGAAACACCAACCGGGACTCGTCCGTTCGACCGACGGCGACTTTGGACGGTCCTTTTGAAAGAGTCATTGATGACTTGTGGTACGAAGCCGGTCTTGAAGGAGGCATCACATTTAACAGTCACTGGTTTATTTACACGGGGAATGCGCAATATTCACCGGCGAACATCGCCGACCCGATAAGACGCTTTAACAACCCCTCGGGTCGCGAGCGGTTTTATCCGGCACGCGCCACTTTTACAGATACTTTTGACACCAAAGGTCGCCCGGTGGGATTTGCCGACCCCATCACTTATGGCACCAACCAAAGCAAGGGAATATTTGGTCCGCATTTGTATCATGTCTACGGCACCAGCAGCAATTTGTCCGCCACGGCGACTTCGGTGGGGATAACAGCGACTCCCGCTGAGATACGTCCCGGCATGCAGGAGCTTCTTTTGGCTCTGAATCAACGAAATGAATGCCGTCGTTTGGCGGACGGGGAGTTTTATTTGGATGTGAACGGCGACGCCACTTTGGACGACTATGCCGCGCAGGATGAAAACGACCTCACGCGCGCCAGTTATCCCAATTAATTCTTTTGGAGGGGGAGAAACGCGGCGGCGTGAGTGTCTTGCTCTGGGGTTGCTTCTGTTATAATCTTTTATATGGAATCCATCGGACGACAGCGAGGAGAGGAAAAAACACGGCGCAATCCCATTCCGATTGTGCCGGTGGAAGAGGCGCGCGTCAAAAAACCGCCGTGGATAAGAGTACGCGCACCGCATAACCGGCGTTTTGTCGAAATCAAACAAATCCTGCGGCAAAACAACCTGCATTCGGTGTGTGAAGAAGCGTCTTGTCCCAACATCGGCGAATGCTTCGGCAAAGGCACGGCGACTTTTATGATTCTGGGTGACTTGTGCACGCGCCGATGTCCGTTTTGCGATGTCGCTCACGGACGTCCAAAACCGCCCGACTCCGAAGAACCCGAAAACCTGGCGCGCGTTATCGCACAACTTCGCCTGCGGTATGTTGTTATCACCAGTGTTGACAGAGATGACTTAAAAGACGGCGGTGCCGGACATTTCGCCGACTGTATCGCCGCCGCACGCCGCGCTCTGCCGTCTCTCAAGATTGAAGTTCTGACACCCGACTTTCGCGGACGTCTTCAACCCGCGCTGGAGGCACTGTCTCAATCACCTCCCGATGTGTTTAATCATAATCTGGAAACCGTCCCGCGGTTGTATCCCAAAGCTCGTCCGGGAGCGGATTATGCACATTCGCTCAATCTTATCGCTGAATTTAAAAAGGCGCATCCTCGGATTCCGACAAAATCGGGGTTGATGGTCGGACTGGGCGAAACTGACGAGGAAATTGAAGAAGTCATGGCGGATATGCGCCGTCATCGGACTGATATGCTGACAATCGGACAGTATTTACAACCGACTCGGGGACATTTGCCGGTAACGCGGTTTGTGCCTCCGCCGGTGTTTGACGGTTATCGGCAACGCGCCGAAGAGATGGGTTTTACTCACGCCGCCTGCGGACCGCTGGTTCGCTCGTCTTATCACGCCGATGAACAAGCCGAAAGTGCTCTGGCGGCATCTTGACAACGCGCAAATAGCGCCAAAAAAGATTATAATTACTCCTGCCGGGCGTATTTTGCCCGCGACAACAAAGGAGCATTTATGAGCATCGCCGCCCAAGCAGAACAATCCCAAAACGACTTTGCCGTCGCCGACATATCACTCGCCGAATGGGGACGTCGCGAAATCACCATCGCCGAAACCGAAATGCCGGGACTGATGCAAGTACGCCAAGAAATGGCGCAAAAACAACCCTTGGCAGGCGCGCGTATCGCCGGTTGTTTGCACATGACGGTGCAAACAGCAGTGTTAATTGAAACATTACAAGCACTGGGAGCGGAAGTCCGCTGGGCGTCATGCAACATTTTTTCCACACAAGACCACGCCGCCGCCGCGATGGCGGCCGCCGGTGTTCCCGTTTTTGCATGGCATGGGGAGACCGAAGATGAATATTGGCAATGTCTGCGGCGTATTTTTGCCGGTCCCGATGGTTGGAAACCGAACATGATTTTGGATGACGGCGGTGACGCCACCGTGCTGGCTCATGAAGAATACACCGACATCATGAGCGGTGTACAGGGTATTTCCGAAGAAACCACCACCGGCGTTCAGCGGTTGTATGAAATGAAAGCGCAAAACAAACTGTTGTGTCCGGCGTTTAATGTCAATGATTCGGTAACCAAAAGCAAGTTTGACAATCTTTACGGCTGTCGTGAGTCTCTGGTGGACGGCATCAAGCGCGCGACCGATGTGATGATAGCCGGCAAAATCGCCGTTGTTAACGGTTATGGCGATGTCGGCAAAGGTTGCGCACAGTCATTGCGCGGTTTGGGTGCGACAGTTTGGGTCGCCGAAATAGACCCGATTTGCGCGTTACAGGCGGCGATGGAAGGTTATCGCGTTGTTACCATGGATGAGGCTTGCGCTGTTGGCGATATTTTTATCACCGCCACCGGCAATGTGGACATCATCACTTTTGAACACGCGAAACAGATGAAAGAAAACGCCATTTTGTGCAATATTGGGCATTTTGATTCTGAAATCCAAGTGGCGGAAATGCGCGAACAGTGCGAGTGGGAAACTATTAAACCGTTGGTTGACCATGTTATTTTTCCGGACGGCAAGCGGGTGATTTTGTTGGCGGAGGGACGGTTGGTTAATTTAAGTTGCGCCACCGGACATCCCAGTTATGTGATGAGCGCGTCTTTTACCAATCAAGTGCTGGCGCAGGTGGAGTTGTTTGCCAATCACGGCAAATACGAAATTGGCGTTCATGTCCTGCCCAAACATTTGGATGAACGAGTCGCGCGACTGCATTTGGC
>JAWONR010000070.1:0-4415 GCA_033865115.1 Candidatus Persebacter sydneyensis
TCCACACTCCAATGACTAAAATCCCCGTCAAAAGCGAAAAAGAGATAGAAAAAATGCGCGTTGCCGGACGTTTGGCGTCTGAGACCCTGGATTACATAGCGCCTTTTGTCAAACCCGGCATCAGCACCGGAGAGATTGACCGCCTGTGTCACGAGTTTATCACTGAAAACGGCGCGATATCGGCATCATTACACTATGCTCCTCCCGGTTATACGCCCTATCCCAAGTCGGTATGTACTTCGGTGAACAATCAAGTGTGCCACGGCATTCCGGACTTCAACAAGATTCTCAAAGACGGCGACATTCTAAACATAGACGTCACAGTCATCAAAAACGGCTGGTATGGCGACACCGGACGCATGTTTTTCGCCGGCGAGCCGTCAATACTGGCGCGCCGGTTGTGCGAGGAGACTTTGGAATGTTTATGGCAAGGCATTCGGGCGGTTCGTCCGGGCGCGAAGTTGAATGATGTCGGCGTGGCAATTGAAGCTCATGCCACCAAATGCGGATACAGTGTCGTCCGCGACTTTTGCGGACACGGATTGGGAAATGAGTTTCATGAACCTCCGCAAGTGTTGCATTATCGTCACAAAGGCGAAAGTCCGACTTTGCTTGAAAACATGGTGTTTACAATTGAACCCATGATTAACGCCGGCAAAGCAGCGGTAAAAGTTCTCGGAGACGGCTGGACGGCGGTAACTCGCGACCGGAGTTTGTCGGCTCAGTGGGAGCATACAATTCGCGTCTCCAAAGACGGCAGTGAAGTGTTGACGGTGTCCGATGGCTCGTAGTAAAAAACAGGCAGCGAGAGTCTCCCGCCGAGGTTTGGGAGCATACTTACATCCACAACCAAAGATGGATGAAGCGCCGTGGACACTCTTACCGTGGTTTTTGGCGGCGGCATTTGTACTACGCGCAGGATTGGCATTAAGCGGTGATTTTGTCATTCATCCCGATGAAATAATGCAGTATTTGGAGCAGGCACATCGTTTAGTTTTCGGTTCCGGAGTCGTTTATTGGGAGTTCTTTTACGGCGCACGTTCATGGTTAATGCCGGGACTGGCGGCAATAGCACTTGGCATTTGCAGCATATTGGGATTGGATTCACCTTTTTATTATATTGCGGCGGTCAAACTGTTGTTTTGTTTATTGTCATTATTGATTCCGTGGGGCATGTATGTCTTTGGACGCCGTCATTTTGGCGAAAACACGGCTCGCATTGCATTAATAGCGGGAGCGTTTTGGTATGAGTTAGTTGGCTTTGCGCACAAACCGATGACAGAGTTTGTTGCGACGGGATTGTTATTTGCATTATTGGCGGCGATACCGTTGTCCGCCGGAGAGTCCCGAAAGAGATTCATTGCGGCGGGAATATTGGGCGTATTATTGGTGGCGGTACGTTTTCAATATGCACCGGCGGCGGCATTAATCATGCTGGCGGTATTTCTGCGCGGAGGTCCAAAAGCGAAGTTACACATGTTTCTCGCGGCATCCGGCACAGCGGTGATTGTTGGTTTAATGGAGACCATAACCTGGGGCGCGCCCTTTTACTCATACTACTTCAATTTCCGGATGAATTTGGATGTCGGCGCGGCGCGTGAAGGCGAATCAGAGGCGTGGATAATGCCTTTATGGTTGTTGTTGTCGAGTTGTGGATTGGCGGTGGTGGCGGTGTTTGGCGTGCCCGGACATTTTCGGCGGCGCATGTTTGTGGCGGCAATTGCATTATTGATATTACTCCCCCACATGGCGCAACATCACCGCGAGTATCGTTTTATTTTTGCGGTGATTCCGTTGTGGTTGTTGTTGTCGGCGGATGTTGTCGCGATTTGGAAGACAAGCAGGGAGTGGCATCCTCGTCTTGTCGCCCTCACCTTGTCGGTTCCGGTGTCGATTATGGGCGTATTAAACTTGTTGCCGTTACAACACATAGTGTACACCGGTTTCTCACGCGGCACTGAACAAGTTAACTTCCTGTTCAATCAAGACCCGTCATTTGCCTTATACCGGCGGATTTCGGAGGATGACTCAGCTCGCGGTGTTGCGGATTTCACCCGTCCATACTTTAACACCGGCGGTTATTATTATTTACATCACAACATTCCGTTATACGACCGTCATGCCTGGAGCGAGTTGGCGGAGGGTGAAGCGGCGGAATATGTCACTCACATCATCACCGAAGACATAGTCGTCCCCGCCGATGCCGAAGTCAGCGCGGTGCAGAGTCGCAGTGGTGAATTGATTCCCGTTTTACGAATTGGCAACAGGACCATTACCCTGCCGGCGTTTGCGGAGTCGGATGACGGCACATTGATTTATTGGAATCAGTTGGGACGTTCAAGTGAGTTACCGCAATTTTCACAAGAAACGACATTGGGACGTTTGGCGTTGTGGAAGACCGATGAAGAGACGGAAGTTCGCGAGTGGGAGAGTTATGAAGTGTTTACCGCCGGCGGACTTGAACAAGTGGCGGAAAAGATACTTGGCAGAGACGCGCCAAAACCTCCGGCTCGTTACGGCGTGGAGTTCAAAGACAGTGACTTGCCCCAATAATCGGGCGATTGCATTTCAATCAATCGGCTAATTGTTCGTCCCGACTCTCCGCCAATTCCGCCGTCATAAAGTTCTTCCAGCGGAGCCGCGGCGCTCATCATCAAAGTGACTTTATTGTCATATAAAATGTCCACAAGCCAGGTAAACCTCCGCGCGACATCGGCGAGAGAGTCATCACCGAGTTTGGGAGTGTCCGAGACGACAACTGTTGCAAATCTTCCGGCGAGTTCCAAATAATCCGCTTTTCCAACTGCACCGCCGCATAACTGTTCAAACGAAAACCATATTGCATCGGAAGACCGCGCGATGGCGGGAAGTTGTCTTCCATTAATCTTAATTTGCGGCGGAAGTGAGATACCACATGCCAGCGCGTCAAAGATGTCTTTAAGCTGGTTTTCATCTTTTGATGAGAAAAACACTCGTCCGCCTTGTGATATATGCCTCAATCTATAATCTTCCCCGCCGTCCAGCGCAAACACATCCAATCGTTCTTCCAACATGGCGATGGCGGGCAGAAACCGGTCACGGGCGAGTCCGTTGGGATACAAATCTTTCGGCGCATAGTTGGAAGTCATCACCATTCTCGCGCCGTTGTCCAAAATACGCCCGACCAGTCTTCCCAAAATCATGGCGTCTGTAATATCGGAGACATGAAACTCATCAAAACAGATGACTTCGGCGCGTTCAGAGATCTCATCAGCGACGGCGATAAGCGGGTCTTTTTGCCCTTCACGTTTTTTCATATCTTCGTGAAACCGGCGCATAAATTGATGAAAATGCGCGCGCATTTTTTTCTCACATCGGAGTTGCAGATAAAAGCCGTCCATAAGAAAGCTTTTCCCCCGCCCCACTCCGCCGTGTATATAGAGTCCTTGTTTTTCCGTCCGGCGGCGGGAGAGAATCCGGGACAACATCCCGTCTTTAACGGTAATATTGTCGGCGAATTGTTGAAGTTTCCCGACAGCTTGAGTTTGTATATCATCTTCAAACAGCACTTTCTCGCGCACGAGTCCTCGATGCCATGCGACGACGGCATCTTTGTCCAACAAACAGTGGTCGGCTATTTCGGGCATGCGGCGGATATTATAACCGCCGGCGGGGTAATTTCGGCGATAACGGGGTTATAATGCGGAGATTATGAGCGAACCGATATTATTAACAGAAGACCGCGGCGGCGCGCGCATTCTGACACTTAACCGTCCGGAGAGTAGAAACGCCCTGTCGGATGAGTTACTCGCCGCAGTGACCGAGGCAATGACCGAGGCGGCGGAGTCATCAGCTCGAGCGGTGATTATAGCGGCGGCGGGACCGGTATTTTGCGCGGGTCATGACTTACGCGAAGTCCGCGCCAAAAGCGGCGTTGAGGCGTATAGAGATTTATTCACACGTTGTTCAGAGATGATGATGTCCATTGTCCGGGCGCCGTTGCCGGTAATTGCGGCGGTTCAGGGAACGGCAACAGCGGCGGGTTGTCAGTTAGTGGCATCTTGTGATTTGGCGGTGGCATCATCGCAGGCACAGTTTGCGACTCCGGGAGTGCATATAGGTTTGTTTTGTTCGACTCCGATGGTGCCATTGTCGCGAAATGTCGGACGCAAACAGGCGATGAGAATGTTATTATTGGGCGAGTTTCTGTCTGCGGAAGACGCGAAAAGTGCGGGATTGGTTAATGAAGTCGTGCCGGAGGACAAGTTGCTTCCTCAATGTTTGGAGTGGGCGGAAAAGATAGCGTCCAAGTCGCCACTGACATTGAAGATCGGCAAAGAGGCGTTTTATCGGCAGTTAGAGATGAGTTTGGATGAAGCTTATGAGTATGCCGGCGAAGTCATGTCCCAAAACATGATGACTGAAGACGCACACGA
>JAWONR010000071.1:0-2192 GCA_033865115.1 Candidatus Persebacter sydneyensis
ACCCAGACTCGCCAAAGTCACGCCCACTTCAAGGTCGCTTACATGGTTAATGACAAACGGGAAGTCTTCCGTCCCGATACCACTGAATTTGCTTGAATTCGCCACCAACATAAACTCGGGGGTCGTGTTCAATACCACGGTGACCGTGACATTCGCGGTAGAGACGCCGTCTGATACAGAAAACACGGCGACGGCGTCATTGCCTGCATTAAATAGCGGGGAGGCAGAAAGGAATAATGCGTCGTCGCCCACTAATAAGAAGCCCGTCCCACTGACTAATGCATAGGTATAACCAGTCAGCGGCAGTTCGCCGCCCCGCCCGTCAATTTTCCCTATCAGAGAGGCGCCGCCCGGGTTGGGCGTCAACACTTTTCCGTCATTGTCTCTCGGCAAAGTCGTAATTAAAGAGGCGGTCACCGCGAATGCCTCAAACCACACCGTGAGCGGTATCAATCGTTCGCTCTGTTCCAACATAAGCACGACACTGGTTCTACCCTCCGACATGCTCACTTTCGGTGAAAAGGTATAGCCAGTCCCTGTATTGCTTTCACTAATCTCCCAATTTGGGTCGGGGGTTTGCATTGTCAGTTCAATGGCGCCGCCATGTCTAAATCCGCCCGTGAAATCAATTACCCTTGCCTCCGGCCGAGACCCTATCCGCAGGTCCGTCGGCACAATAAACGGCGACTCTTCGGTTCCATGACCGGAGTTATTCGTACTGGAGACCTCCGGGACAGGTGTATAGCCTACGGTGGGAATTGGAATGTTTTGCGTGGAAAAATAAAGTGTTGAGACGATGGATTCCATGACGCCGCCGGCGGTGTCTTCAGTTTCCACCGACATCGTTATCGTATACAGACTTTCTTCAAGGAGTCCCACCGCATTAACCTCCAAGACGTTGAGGTTGCCGGCGCCGTCGGTAAAGCCAAACACCGTTCCTTCAACACTGTATTGATAGTTGTCATTAAACCCGTTGCCAGGTGTAATGTCCAACAATGTCGCGCCCTTGGGAAGGTCACTCACGCGCAACACATAAGGCGATGTTTGTGTGCCTTCTCCGGTGACTCCCGCCATGGGGGAGATTGAAAGATTGAAACTAAAGACGGTAATATGCACGGTCAGCTCCAACACCGATGTTCCGTCCTCCGACACCGTGATGGGAAGTGTATAACCGCCGTCCGTTAACGCCTCACTGGAGCCAAATACACCGCCCGCCCCCACTGTCAGTGTGCCTCCCGCCGCCGTGGCATAAGTATAATCCGCGCCGACAACGGTGTTCGACAACACCACGGTTCCAATCACGCCGTCAAATCCCGCCCGAAGTTCAATTGGTGAGTTGTCCGTTCCCTCGCCGGCGTTATTAACACTGATGGTTGCCAACAACGGCGAAAAGACCTGAACATGAACCGTTGTTGTTAAAGCCGCCGTTAAGTCCGCCAACGCCACGACTTCTATTTCTCTGGTTTGTACGTCCGTCAACACACCTTCGGCGGAGACAACACCGCTGACATTCACCGTCAATGAGTCTTCACTGCTCGCCGCAAAGGTATAGGCAACACTGTCGGCGGGGTTTAGCACTCCAACACTGGCAATTACGGCGTTGTGTCCGACAGAGACGGTAATTGGTGAGTTAGAAGTTCCCATGCCGGGCAAACCCTGCGCCGGTGAGACTCGCAATTGTGTGTCGGGAGAGAGGACTTGAACATAAAGAGTCGCCGTTAACGCCGGAGATGAGTCCGCCAACGCCACAACTATGATGCTTGCGGTTGTCGCCGTCTGCAAACTTTCAGTGGCGGATATAACTCCGACAGTGTTTAATGTCAGAGACCCGCTAACACTCGCGGCAAAACTATAAGAGACATTGTTGACTCCGTTTGCCACCGACAATGTTGCAATCATGCCGGTATGACCGTTTAACACCACAAACGGCGAGTTTGAAGTTCCCGCACCGGACAAACCGCCCAGCGAAGAGAATGTTAATGTCGGCACCGGGTCTGGTCCCGGTCCTGGTCCTGGTCCTGGTCCCGGGTCTGGTGTTACCACTGTTGCTGCGACAATCACAGAGACGACAACTGTAGCTTTACTTTCAGTTATGCCTCCTCTAACGACCTCGACTGTTAAGTTATAAGAGCCCGCCGGCAAAGGGTTAGAGGCAAAAACAACACCGCTGTTGGTATTGACCGCCAACTCTC
>JAWONR010000071.1:2292-4110 GCA_033865115.1 Candidatus Persebacter sydneyensis
GCTTCCGGCGAGCCATTCCAGTGTCAATCCGGAGTTGGTTTCAGTGTCGATGATGTAACTTTCAGTGTTCGGCGGCAATGCCCACGGCAGGTTTTGTTGTTGATTTACGGTGAGTGTTACGCCTCCCAACACACTCCGCGAATTCCCGGAGGCGATAACATTCACGCCGCCGTCCAGACCCCGCACTCGGACATCAGTTGCCTGCTCTGTGCCGACTCCGCGGACTCTTGCAAAGCCGAAAAGTCCGCTGACCCGATAAGTGGAGGCCAACTCAGGGGCGGTTATGAATATTCGCTGGGAGTGTTCCCGCTCCGCGGGGACAAAGAAATAGTGCCGAGGTTGAAAAGTGGCGTGTCGGATTCGTTTATGGTCTCTGTTGTGTCCGAACTCGTGACTGTAGGCGAGACGTCCGCCAAAAGTGTTGCCGTCTCCGGAGCGGTATTCCAGCTCCAACAAAAGCGGGATAAAGGCGGGGGTTACACGAAAGCCGGTTAGCAAACCGAACTCATCATCATCACCGTATTCGCCCGTCCATTGATAAATGCCGAAGATTCCGGTGAATGTTTTGTCTTGGGGGGCTCGGACATGAATTTCAGCGTCATAACCGGCGGCGGTGTAGAGTCGGCGGTTGTTTGCGAGGTCGTTTTCAGCGTCTGTAATTGGCTGATAGATGTTGGCATAAAAGTCAAACATTTGCGAGCGAATTTCCGCTCCGCCCGACCATCTTATAAAGGGATGTCCGTCAAAAGTTTCATAGTCGGCAAAGGTGTTTAACCCGAACAGGGAGGTTTCACCGACTGCTCTTCTATAAATCCCGCCGAGATTGAAGCCGAATCTTGAATCTTCAAAGCCGGAATAACCCCGCATTTGCACTGCAAAAGCGTCATCCGCTGATTCGCGAAGGGCGAGGACGGTGTCAATGCCGGCATAGGTGAATCCTCGTCCGGTTTTGGTTTTGATGTCTATGTCCAGATGCCGGAGTCGGTTTTGGAAGGAGCCGGTGTCCCGGACTCTTCTGGCGGCGGCATGTTGAATGATGTCCGCGCCGAGCTGCCAGCCGGCATGAGTCAGATGTTCATGAGCGCGCGAGGCGGCGGATTCACCGTCATTGACAAATTGATTGGCGAGATAGTCGGTAAGCGGCATGGCATTGACGGCATGTTGCGCGCGGGAGATTGGTGTCTGCCAAAAGTCGTCTTTGTTGTTGACTGAGAAAGCGCCGTAAGAGACGGCGGACGGATGTTTAAGATGGTCACTGTACAAAAATCCGGCGCGGGCATTGGAGGTTGCCCGGGAAGTGTCGGAATATGACAGCGCGAAAAGCGCGCTCAAGGCGCAAAGAAAAAATCCCAGGCGCCACACTTTATCCAATTGAACAGTATTAATATTAATATGCATGATGATGTCCTTTATGATAATGTCCTTTAGAGAGCCGTACGCAGGCGCAAATCAATACTTGTGCTGTAACCGGCGGGGTCGGTTATGGTAACTGTGAGCTCATATACTCGAGTGCCAAGAGTTTGACTGCCAACGTTAAGATTCGCATTGCCGCTGGGTCGTCTGTCCAAGACGAAATTGCCTGCGTCCGGACCGGACAGTACCCAAGTCGGCAGGGCATCGGGATTGCCGGATAACGACGAGCCGGTGAATTGGATAAGGTTGGTATTTACTTCATGCTGATTGGCGTTTGCCACGCAAATATCGGCGTTGTCAGTGGTGCAATCCGCGTGAAAGGGCTTGTTCGGGTCGGTGCCGTCGACAACACCGGTGAAAAGGAGCAGTTCAATACTCGGCGGCTGCCTCAGGACATCTGCGGCG
>JAWONR010000072.1:0-3998 GCA_033865115.1 Candidatus Persebacter sydneyensis
CGGGCGCGACACTGGCGGTGGCGATACCCGTTGGCGGCGATGTTTTTGATTATGAATGCAATATTAACAACGATGACGGGACTTTTAGATTGGTGACGGCAACAGTGAACAATAGCACCAATTGTCGGGTTGTTGTTGCGACAGGACTTGCCTCTGACACGACATATACGGTGTCATTGGAGGTGACCAACGGCAATATGACGGTAAATGCGGTGTTACATTTTGAAACCGATGCTTTTCCGCTGACGCCGTCCGTGTCATCTTCACTTTCCGGCTCGGGGACGGCGAATGCTCCCTATCAACTGACGCAGGATGAACATATTACCGCAGGCGAGTTGTTGGCGACAGTGTCGGCGACGGGCGGTGCCGGTGCATATCGTTATTCCGTTCTCGGCACCATATTTGGCATCGGCGGACAAAACGGCGTTTTGGAGTTGGAGACTGATTTGGCGGGAGGTGAATCTTATATTGCAACGGTGAGTATTTCCTCCGGCACGCAAAGCGGGACGATTAATGTTCATTTTGCGGCGCAGTCGGGTTTGACGCCGGTCAGTGTGGGATTGACTTTGTCACTGCTTTCATCCTATCAGGGCGAGGGCAGTGTTGCCTCACCGTTTATTGTCCCCGCGGTCAGCGGTGTTGTGGCGACAATCACCAGCAGTGTGGCGGGAGAAGGCGCCGGTTATACTTTCAGTCTTCTCGGTTCCTCCCAGCGTTTGAATTTGAGTTCAAGCGGAGGCGTTATATCACTGGCGGACTCGCCGGTGACGGGAGTGCATGTGGTTACCGTGTCGGTGACGGACGGCACCAATTTCCAGATACAGCGGGTGTATGTGTCGGTCTTGCCGCCTTTCTCCATGGTGGTGACTGCCGCCGCCAATGTCATGGGCGAGGGCACTTCAAGTTCACCGGTGTTGCTGGCGATGACACACACCGGCGTGTTGGCAACGGTGAGTTCTTTAAGCGGTTTGGGAACGGCGGTTTACAGCATAGACACCGGTTCCGACTTTGCCGTGAATGCCGGCGGAGAAATCACCGCCGGTGCATTGAATGAAGGCGCGCATCTTATCACCGTCTCCGGCACAAGAGGCGGAGAAACGGCGACATTAATCTTTCATGCCTCCGTGGCGGCGGCGTTTCAGATTTCAGGGGTCGTGGTCGGCGAGGGATTCACGGGCGCAGGCATTCAGACAGACCCGGTTTCAGTGTTGAGTGCGCCGCAGAGTCCGTTGGCGACTGTTGTCGTTTCGGGCGGTGTTGGCACGGTGTCATACAGCGCCGCCGGTTCACCTTTTGCCGTGAATGACAACGGGGCGATTTCTTACGGCACCGAGGCGATTGTAGAGGGACTGCACTTAATTACAGTGTCCGCCATGCGCGGCGGTGAAATGGCGGATGTGACTGTGCATGTGTCGGTCGGGGCGTTTTTGGTGGCGAGAGTGGTGCCGGGGATGCTTCCCCCCTCTCTTGCGAACTCTCAAACAGTGCCTTACATAAGGGGTTTGGGGATTCAACGTTCGCCTCTTACGGTTGATTTGGTGACGCCGCTTCTTTTCGGTTCTGTTCCGGAAAACCCGGCGGGATTCATTGGAAGAATAACGGCGTTTAACGGTCCGGGCACGGGCGCTTATACTTTTGGCTCCGAATCATCGGGGGATATTAGCGTCACCGCGGACGGCGACATTACAGTGGGCGCGTCCGTTGGAGATTATCTTTTGACGGTGTCGGTTTCGCGCGGAGGTGATTCTTTCACACTGACGGTGTATGTGGCAGTCATACAGTTGAATCCGTATGTTGCCAGAGTGGAGACCGCCGTCGCCGGTGACGGCACATCCGCCTCGCCTTATGTGTCCAGAACCGTCGCACAAAACGCGCTCACTTTGTATACGGGCGGCGGAGACGGCACAACGCTGGATTATATAACCTCATTAAGCGGAGACGGCGGTGTGTTTGTCTTTAACTCCGGCAACAACAGAAATCTTGACGTGGACAACGTGCCTTCGGAAAGCCGGAGATTTGCACTGACCATCACACTGCAAAACGGCGTTCTCACCGGAACGCACACATTATATATGTTGGCGGAGGTGCCTTTGTCGGTCACCACCGAAGTCGGTGAAGGATTGTCCGGAGACGGCACTTCGGGCTCCCCAATATTTGTCGGGGAAGTCCCTGCGGGACCGCTGGCAACAGTGACGGCGTTGGGCGGCATCGGCGGCGCGCCCGCCACTTATCAATGGAGTTCATCATCACCGTTTTCATTCAACGACCAGGTGGTGTCTTGGAACAGCACGGTGCCGGAGGGTTTGCATGTGATGACTGTGACCGTCACTCGCGGCGGTGAAACGGCGTTGGCAACTTTGTATGTGACCGTGTCGGCGTTCTTTGAAGCCAGTGTGCAGCCGGTCGCCGGACAAACGGGAGATGGAACACAAAGTTCGCCGCTTGTGACGGATGCAAGCAATCGGGAGATTGACCTCGCAAACGTGGTGCCGATGAACGGCGCGGGTTCGGGCGCCTATACTTTTACCGGCTCAACATCGGACGGTGTTATGGTTAAGAGCAGCGGCGTTATTGCGGCGTCAAACTCCACACCCGTCAGCGTAACGCACGAGCTTGTGATAACGGTTTCGCGCGGCGGTGACGCTTTGACACTGACGGTGTATGTGAGGGTGGATATCACGCCGGTGGGGGTGATGTTGTCTCCCATTCCGAGTGCGGGTGTTACCGGAGACGGCACACAAGCTTCGCCGTATCTTGTGACCACTCCCGATATGAATGTGCTGCAGTTCTCCGGAACAGGCGGCGCCGGCGGTTATGCGTTTAGCGTGCAGGGCGGCGAGTCCGCACTTGGCACTTTCATAGACGCCGACCTGGTTGCCACCGGACCCCTGCCGGTTGGCCAAAGAGTTTATCAACTGACCGCCATGGCGCGCAGTGCCGGTCAGTCAGGAACACAAGTCGTGTATGTCTGTTATGTGCCGCCGGCGGGCTGGTATATCGACAGTGATCTGCCGTTTGGCAACGGTGAAACCGCCACAACACCGTATCGCGTCGGTCCGGAAGATGCGGCAGTGCGAATTACAGTCGGTTTCTCAACCGGCAGTTGCGGCACTTTGCCTGTTTATGCCAAAGCGAGCGAAACAACACATGCCGGCGCGGGCAGCAACCTGTACGCGGTGAGTCCGGACGGCGTCATCACCTTCCGCCCCGGACTGGGACCTTCGGAAACCACCCCGCGGCTTTCGAGTTCCAACCTGGTCAATCAAATTGAAGTGATGGCGACACGCCCCGGCAGCAACACCGAGATGGAAACCTTTTATGTGCGTCCGCGGAATCATTGTCCGGTGATATTTGAGCCGCCGACCGGAGAGATGTTTACGCATACCTCCCTCCTTATAGACACCGAGTCGGATTTGACCCAGCTGGTTAGAAACATTGTTGACGATTTGTGGTTCCCGTCCACTTCCAATTCGGCGACAACGGGAAACTCACACTGGTCAATATGGCTGCGTCCCGCCTACCATGACGGAGACAATGATTTTGCAGAGTCAAACACGGGAGGCTCTCGTGCAATTGGCATACTGGCTGGCAAGCCGGGCCGGGACATCCGTTTGTTCCCGGGCTGGGGATTCTTCATCGAACAAGAACTGATAATTAAGAACCGTGCCGTTGGGCTGCGCGCTCCGAGCAGTAATAGGGATAGGTTCGGAACCAGGAACAAACATCCAAAGGCGATTTTGGGAAGCAGACTGTTTTTTGTTTATGAAGAGAGCAGGAACCTTGACGCAACGCGGAACAGTGTCGGCGTGGAGGCGGAGGAATCCACGGGAGACACCTGGCGTCTCGCGCGAAATGAAGGAGATGACTGCCGACGTCTGGAGGCGGATGAGTTTTATATTGACGACGACGGCGAGCAAACTTATGACGACTATGAAGGACAGCTTAGAAGCGAGAGAACAGACGCAAGTCTGAGACCCTAAATCAAAACAACTTCGCGG
>JAWONR010000073.1:0-2317 GCA_033865115.1 Candidatus Persebacter sydneyensis
TGGGAGCGGTAATTAATCAGTTTTTGGGCAATATGTGTAATTCCTCAATTAACCCCCGATTTTCGGTCTTTTGCCGCCTATATTCATCATTAAATACAACAACTCGGACGGAAAAGGGGAAATTGTCGCTATTTTGCCAAGAATCGCCATAAATGCGGTATAATTTCGCATCTGTGAGGGGGCTTTTGGATGGCAACAAAAGGATGACAAAATGAATAAGGTTAGGGTTCGCTTCGGCGAGAAAACTTTACGTCTCAGTCTTGCTTTTTTCGCGGCGGCGTTGATTGCCCTGTCCGCTTCCGACTCTCGCGCCCGGCCAGAAACAAATGACGGCTTCTTGTTCAGTCACTATCTCCAATCTCAAACTTCTCACCAACCCCAATCACCAACTCTTCAATCTCCAACATCACAACGACTTCAATCTCCAACTCTCCCACAACACAGTCAAGAGCCGACTTCCAACACCGCCTTTTCAGTCTCCAATGCCAATGAGCCTTTCTGGCATCCCGCCGTCCAAAACGCACAATCCGCCGTTAATGAACTGACGTTTGAAGACTATCTCGCCGACCAACTCATTAATGACGGTGACTCCGCCGCACTTCGCGCCGGACAACAACTTCAAACAATCGGCTGGCAACTTGGCGCCGACATCATTGAACGCGGCGCCTTCTCTGCCGGGGAGCAAGTTTTTGGAAAAGGGCTCAAACAACTGAAAGTGGATGTTAATGCCAATGCCGGAAAAGGATTGTCAAATGTCGGTATTGACGCCATCGGCGCTTTGCATCATACAAAACGCTCCGCCCTGGCTTGGCAGGCGCGTGCCTATGTGGGGTTTGAAGACTCCCGGCGAGGCTTCAACATCGGCGGTATCGCCCGGACTGTCGGCGGGAAGGCAATGCTCGGCGCAAATACCTTTTTGGATTATGAAACCTTTGACGGAGAAGCCTTTTCGAGATGGTCAAGCGGCGTTGAAATGAGAACCAGGTCCATAGACGTCTTTGCAAACTATTATCAAGCTATCACCGACCCGCTCGCGGAATCACAAGGCAACGCACTCGTCACTGGTGCCAGTGTCATCCGAACCTATTCCGCTGACGGCTATGATGTCGAAGCTCACTTTAGAAACTACAAATCAACTGAATTTACCGGCATCATTGGATACTATGCATGGCTCGGAGAGTTTGAACAAGATGATGAAACCGGACTCCTGTTCGGCGCGCGATGGGCTCCCACAAGCCTTCCGCTTGTCGCCAGAGTCGATTACCGCTCCGGTGACGGCAAGGACTTTGGCGGACAACTCGCCTATGTTCATGAGTTTGGACGCGACAATTCAAACGATGGAAAAATATCCCGAGCATGGCACTCTCCGCAACGACACTTCTTTGAACCCGTACAACGTGAATATACCCAACGCATCTCAAAAGTCACAACCAATGACTCCAACTCCAGCCGACAAATTAACCAACTAACCGGCAGTGCAATACTGGTCGGCAATGAAACAACTCCCGCCGCCGCCGCAAGCCGAGGCGAGAGTCCCTCCAATCACACGCCCAACTTAACTCTTGATTTGCACACTGATTTGGAGTTAACAGGCACCGGTGATGTCATGGTCATTCGCGGCACTTTGCAAAACAGAGTCATCACCGAAGCCACCGTCTCTCTGCCCTGGACAATGCCGCCGGCGGTGTCGCTAAGACTGGAAACAGTAGGCTCGGTTCCCCGTCTCGCCATGAGCCAAACTGCCGGTGTTAGAAGTCACATCACCATTTATAACAACGCCGAAGTCACCTTCGGAGACGGCGTGTTGGATGTCCAACAAGGACGAGCCGATGTCTCAGCAGACGCCGGTTTTATATTGCGCGCGCCAAGTGCGGGAGTTGCAGGTGCTTTTGGCAACAACGGCGGCAATACCAATGTCAATGTCGGCTCCAATAATGCCGGCGGTGTTGTGTTTAGAGGACAGTTTAGACTCACTGTCGGCGTCTCCACGTTTGTCGGCGCGGGGGACGGCTCGGTTTCAGTCTCGTTTAACAGCCGAGGCGGCATCACCCGAACAACAACAAACGGCGAAATGATAAGAGTCATCGGACAAGACGGCACTGTCGTCACTCTCGCGCCGATTAATGTCCGAGTTACGCCCTCACAAGGTTTGTCCGGCTCCGGAGAAGTCTTTACGCCCATTCTCGTCAATGTCGGTTATGCCGGCGTGATTGCCACTGTCGTTGCAAACGGCGGACAACAAGGAAACCCAATCATCTTCCCGCCCGTCTCGCAAGGACCGCTGGAAGTCATCGCCGGCGGCTTAATTAACGCCCCC
>JAWONR010000073.1:2417-4011 GCA_033865115.1 Candidatus Persebacter sydneyensis
CCGCCTCCGCCGCCGGAGTTGACATTCTCCGCGCTGGGAGGTTTGACCGGTAATGGAACTTCCAACTCCCCGTTTGTGGTGTTCAACGGTCACACCGGCATGATTGCGGCATTGCAGGTGGCAAACGGACTCAACAACGTCTCTTATAGTTTTGCCGCGAGTGTTAGCGGCTCTCTGACATTAAACACCGCCGGTGTTGTCTCCGCCGCTGAAAGTCTGACGACGGCGACAACTGAAAGTTTCATAGTCGTGGCGTTGGCAAACTCATCTCCGGCATTAACGGCGACTCTTTATGTTGAAGTCATGCCCCCGGGTGACCCGTTGTTGGGAGTCATACCCGCGACAGGTTTGCAGGGAGCGGGAACTTCCTCCGCGATGCCTATTACCGTGAATGTCGGACATAACGCGGTAATTGCCACTGTCCGAGTGCAAAACCCCGTCGACAATGTTGACTATACCTTTGCGGCGAACACTCAGGATTCGCTGGAGGTGAATGCCGGCGGTGTTGTCTCCGCCGAAAGTGTGTTGGCGACTCCGCAAACCGGCGAAATAGAAGTCGTTGCGCTGGCAAACTTAACCGCGGCTTTGACAACAACGGTTCATGTTCAAGTCTTTGCGCCGTTGTTGGCAACCATCAACACCAACAACAACGGCGAGGGAACCGCCGACTCGCCCATTGAACTTGTCCGCGAATTTGACGGCGTGATTGGAACCGTGGCGTTGGTCAACACCATCACCGATGTCACTTACACTTATGCCTCGGCGAATGACGGCGCGCTGACAGTGGATGCAACCGGCGGTGAATTTGGCGCGACCGAGGCGTTAACTGTCGGCGTTTATACACTTCCCGTCACAGTGTCGGATGGCGAGTCATCGGTGTTGGAGCTGACCGTGCATATTACCGTCTTAAACTTCAATCTTTCAGTCTCCCCCGTGGCGGGAGTCACCGGAGACGGCACAGAAACCTCGCCTTATGAACTGCGCCTGGATGACATTGCCAACGGCGCGCAGTTGTTAAACATTACGCCCGCCAACGGGTTTAATGACGACTATGAATACAGTGTTGAAGGAACGGTGTTTGGCTTTGCCGACGGCGCCGGAGACAGCAACGCACTGGTGGTTAATGCAGTGGGACTTCTGGAAGAAAGTCGGTATACGATAACAATGTCGGTGGAGACCGAAGACACCGGCGGCAACACCGAATCCATCATCTCAACACTCCATTTTTCCACGCAAAATATTCCAGTGCTCCCTGTCATCTATACTGACCCTGGGGCGCTTTACTCCGGCAAGGGAACCGAAGATGACCCGTTTCTTTTACCGGCGCCTCTGCCAATGGTAAGTGATGAAATTGCGAGCATAAGCCGGTTCTCAGGCGGATATAGATATGGCGGCGCCTACCAAACTGAGCGACTCCACCCTAACACCACGGAATGGAATATTACCGGAAGCAACAGTGGTGACAGCTATAATTTTACTCGCGCAAAAGCTGTGCCGGCGGAAGGGGAGAGAACCACTGTCGTCGCCATGGTGACGCAGAGCGGACGTGAGTTCCCGGTCACGGTGTATTTTGAAGCATCGCCGTTGTCCGTCT
>JAWONR010000074.1:0-3861 GCA_033865115.1 Candidatus Persebacter sydneyensis
TTATTTGGGAGTTTTCGTCTCTTAAAAAAAGCGGGAGAAAGAAACTGAGATGTGATATTTCCCTCCCATGATGTGTCGCCGCAGTGTTGAAAGACAAGAGTCCCGCGATGTTCAAACATCATCCGACAAATGTCCGCGCCGCGGATTAGAAACGTAATGCGTTGCCGAGGATGATGGTTTGACTGACTTCCTGAAACTGGGAACGCGCCGTGAATACAAGGTTATGATTCCTCTGGCTAAGCGAGGAGAATTCACTAAGACTGTTTATAACTATCGCCTCCGCGCTGTCAGCACTCCTATTGACGGAATTGATTTCGATTTGCAGCGCGTCGTTGCCCTCTCCCGCCGTAACTTCAAAAGTCACTGATGTTGTTACACCGGTCGCCTCCAGCATCAACAGCGCCTCACCCCTGTTCTTAGCCGGCGCCAATGCGCAAAAATCGGCGCCCGCACAATTCGGGTTACCTCCGTCTCCCACCGCGACTCCGGCGCCGCTTACCGGGGAAACAGTGAACTCCAACATGCCATCCAACTTGTCCGCGACTTCAAAATGAACAGTGATAACCGTCGTCAGGGATGAGTCCGCAACCACCGTCACCAACATCTGATATGACATGCCCGGTACCAACTTCTCCGACACCGTCACCGTGCCGAATCCGTCCAAGTCCGCACTGCCCACTCCCAATTGTGTTGAACCCGTGGAATATGAAAAATTATCCCCGGTCGCGGTGCCGCCGCCGGCAGCAACTTGTGCCAAAGTCGCGCCCACCTGAATGTCATCGGCGTTGGTAATCATAAACGGGTCGTCTTCCGTCCCGACTCCCCCCAATGTTCTTGAGTCCACAAGCACTTCATAACCCCTCGGCGTGCTGCTCACCGCCACCGCCGTTACCGTAAATACGAATTGCGGAGAACCCGGACTGTCCACCTCTATCTCAACATCAAATGCCTCATTGTTCGATACATCGCGTGTACCGTCAAACTGGCTGATATCGTCATAAGCGATTACATTGCCAATCACTTGAAATCCCTTGTCAACTGTATCCAAAACCGGCGACAAGTCATAAGTACGGTTCGTCGGGTCACCGCCCGTCAACACAACCTTCCCGAACAAACCGCCCGAATAATGCAGCGGACCGCCAAGAAGATAATGACCGTCACTGTTTCTCGGCAACGGCGAAACAAAAGATGCCGACACATTCATCCCCGACTGGAGCCACAACGTGACCGGCGTCACCTGCCCCATCTGCGACACCATATACACGATATTGTGTCTCGTGTTCTCAGGTATTGCGGCTAACGCCCCAATAAAGTTTCTTGTACCCGAACCCACCAAAACCTGCCAGGAGGAAGTGTCACCTCCGAAATTGGCCGCGTCAACGCTCAAATCGCCGCCATGTCTGAATCCGCCGCTGAAGTCCAATGTCGCAATTATATTAAGGGCGCCGCCACTGCTGGTGAATCCCGCCGGCACAACAAGCGGCGACTCTTCGGTTCCTTCACCGCCGCGAACCGCGTCCAAACCAGACACCACTATCGGCGGCACTTCAATGTCCGCCGCGGAAAAATACACCGTTATCGCATAACTGTTGCCCGAAGCAGGGTCGGTGTTCAACTCCACAGTCGCCTGATAGGTACCCCCTTCAAACAACCCCTGCATCGCATTCACATTCAAATCATAACGAAGAGGCGTGATGTTATCCAATGCAAAAACATCGCCTTGTACACTCAAATCATAAGAGGCCCTGCCGAATTGGTCCTGCAGTCCGCCCGAGGCTCTCAACTCCAACAACTCAGCACCCGGGGCAAGGTCAGGCACCCTTAATATATAAGGCGAACTTTGAGTGCCGTCTCCGGAAATGCCCTCATCCGAGCCGCGCACCCTTAGTGACAACATGGTTGTCACATTCACATAAGTGGTCGCCGTCACCACAACATAGTTGTTGTTCAACTCCAACCTCAAAGTCGCCCGGGTGTCGTAATTGCCGGTGGAAAAAATCAATCTGTTGTTTCTAATCTGGAACAACCCGCCACCCGTGGGATTGCCGCCGGCGACTCTCAACCCCGTACCGGGTGTGTCGCCGCTTATCGCTACCCTCGCAATCCGGTTTGCCACACTGTTCGCCGCAAGAGTCGCCAAATAAGGCGTGCCTTGTGTGCCGTCTCCGGAAACTCCCGCCAGGGGACTGAGTGTGAAGCCCAACGCCTCAACCATCACATGCAAAGTCACCGTCGCAAACGGTGAAGTGTTCGCCATCACCACCGCTTCAATCATATAATCCCCCGCGCCCAACGCCTCCGAAGCGGAAACAACGCCGCTCATATTGACCGTCAGTGAATTCTCCCCGGATGGCACAAAAGTATAATCCACGTTGGCGTCTCCTCCGACCACAATCACGGTTGCCATCATCTCGTCAAAACCATCCGGCGCCATAATCGGTGAGTCAACACTTCCCGACCCCGAAAAACGCTCCGCAAAAACCGTCGCCGCCGTCGCCGGTGTCACCTCCAAATCAATATGAATCGTCTGGGTCACGACAATATTGCTTTCCACCTGAACCAGCAGTGTCGTCTCAAAAGAACCTCCCAAAAAGGCGTCCAACAACACTTCGCCGTCACTGTTAACATCCAAAAGGTCGCCGGCTCCCGAAGCCACTTCAAACTCGTAATTAAAATTGCCGTAACGCGGACTTAGTGTCGCAAGTGTCAGACCCGGCAACAATGCAACTGTCGAAGCCTCCGAAAGCCGCAAAGGCGAACCCGCACTGCCGTCTCCCAACAATGTCGACGACAACTCTCCCAACTCCAAATCGAACGCCGACAGATGTACGACCAAAGTCGCCCTCGGTGAATTGTTCAAGGAACCAATAACCGTCAGCCTGTGTTCTCCAACCGGCACCGGAGTGTCATACTCAGGCAGAATAAGGGGAAGCATCCCGAGTTCGGTACTATTGTCCAACTGAAATGGAGCCCCGGATGTCAGTGACAGTTCCAACTCATCCCCGCCCGAACCGCCGATAGTGGCAACTCTTCCAAATACGGCGCGCAAAAAGCTAAATCCGAAACGGTCAACGTCCGGGTCGGGGGCCTCAAAATCAACCGGTATGAGAAGCGGACTGTCCGCCGTTCCAAAACCCTCCGAAATCAAATAGCGGAAGCTGGCGTTGCCAAGAAAGTCAATGTCCGTTTCCTGCGCGCCGGGTATAAACTGTAAATCAAGGTCAGCAGAGGATATTTCCAAATCAAAATAAACCGCCTGCGTCAATGTCATGCCAACGCCGCCGTCAATCTCCACCGTAAACGACAATGTCAAATTTTCAACCAGCCTCAACCGTGAAATCAACTCCCCGTCATCGTTAACCAAATATGCCTCCGCGCCGGGACTCGTAATGTCATACATGTAATTCAAACCGCCGCTCGGACTAAATGCCGCCAATGTCGTCCCCGCATCCAAAAAGACCGCGGAGGTAATTCCATAAGGCGAACTCTCACTGCCCGAACCCGAAAAACCCTCTCCCGGTGACACTGCCACCTCGAAACCCGTCGCCGGCACCGATACATACACTGTCACCATCGCCGCAGTCTCACCCTCCTCCAACGTCGCTACGACCGTAATGTTATAACTACCCGTCGTCAACATCTCAAACGCCGAAACAACTCCGTTTGCATCAACCGTCAACAAACTCCCGCTCGCCGCCGGAGTATAACTGTAATCAGTTCCCTCAGCTCCGGACACAGTCGCCAAAACACCTTGATAACTCAGCGGTGCCAAAAACGGAGACGCCGACAATGTCCCGCCGCCCGTCAATCCGCTCACCGGAACAACATTCAATGTCCCCGGTGCCGCCATTGTCATTGTCA
>JAWONR010000075.1:0-3272 GCA_033865115.1 Candidatus Persebacter sydneyensis
GTCCATATATGATGAGTGGGTTGTAATGATGAAACATCGTCCAAAGTGCCGGCTTTTACTGAAAACGGAGAGTCACCGCCGCCGTCATGATACAAACGCGTGCCGCAAACACCGCAAAAAGCACATGTTTTTGGTTTGCCACTGTCGCCGTGCGTTGTCCAAAATTTCAACTCACCGGAAAACTCAATATTGTCCCGCCCGACCCACATGGACATGCCAAAAGCGGAAGATGATTGTTTTTGACAGTGTTTGCAGTGACAGACATACAACGCCAATGGCGGCGGAGTCATGCGATAACGCACCGCGCCGCATTGACAACCGCCTTGCCATGTACCATCACTCATGCCGGCGGTTGAGATTCTTTTTTCAACATTTCCACCGCTTTGTCCAACGGCATGACTTGGCTTTCGCGAGTCCCCAATCGCCGCAAAGAGACGGTGTTTTGTTCGGCTTCGCGTTTGCCGAGGGCGGCGATAACCGGCGTTTTTGACGCTGAGTGTTCTCGGACTTTGTAATTAATCTTTTCATTCCGCAAGTCCGTTATCGTCCGCAATCCTGCTTTTTCAAACTCCTCGCAAACTTTTCGCGCATAGTCATCAACCTCCGACACAATGGAGGCGACAACAATTTGTAACGGCGCAATCCAAAACGGCAGGTGTCCGGCGTGATGTTCAATTAAAATGCCGATAAATCGTTCAAATGAACCAATGATGGCGCGGTGACACATGACCGGACGAAGTCGCTCGCCGCTGGTGTCGGTGTATTCAGCGTCCAACCGCTCCGGTAAAACAAAATCCACCTGCCATGTCCCGCATTGCCAGTCACGTCCGATGGCGTCTCTTAAAACAAACTCCAGTTTCGGTCCATAAAACGCGCCTTCACCGGGATTCATAAAAAACTCCACTCCCGCCATTTCACATGCTTCACGCAGGGCGGCTTCGGCTTTGTCCCATGTGGCGTCATCACCCGCGCGAACCGGAGGACGGTCGGCAAACTTGATTTGAAACTCGGCAAAACCCAAGTCCGCATATACTGTTGACAATAGTTTGACAAATGAGGCGGTTTCTTCCGCGATTTGTGAGTCGGTACAAAATATATGCGCGTCATCCTGCACAAAACCGCGCGCGCGCATGAGTCCGTGCAGCGCGCCCGAAGGTTCTGCTCGATGACATGCGCCAAACTCCGCCATGCGCAGGGGCAGGTCACGATGACTTTTTACGCCGCGTTTGTATATCTCCACATGACACGGACAGTTCATCGGTTTAAGCGCAAAGACACGCGCCGTCGGGTCGTTTGCAAAGTGGCGCACGCTTTCTTCGTTTTCGGCGATGTACATGTTTTCGCGAAACTTCTCCCAGTGTCCGGACGCCTCCCACAATTTACGGTCGACAAGTTGCGGTGTTTTGACTTCGCGATAACCGGCGGCGTCAAGACGGCGGCGCATGTATGACTCCAAAAGACGGTACAAAGTCCATCCGTGCGGATGCCAAAACGCCATGCCCGCGGCTTCTTCCTGAAAATGAAACAATGACATCTCGCGACCGAGTTTGCGGTGGTCTCGTTTTTCGGCTTCTTCTCGCATGTGCAAATAATTGCGCAATTCTTTGGTGTTGCGCCACGCCGTGCCGTAAATGCGCTGCAGTTGTTCGCGCCGTGAATCACCGCGCCAATAACTGCCGGCGACATGAGTCAGTTTAAACGCGTCTCCGACATCGCCGGTGTGTCTCAGGTGCGGACCGCGGCACAAATCCAAAAAGTCGCCTTGTCGGTACATGGACACTTCTTCGTTTTCACCGATGGCGTCCAGCAGCTCCAACTTAAAAGGACTGTCTTGATAATGACTTCGGGCGTCTTCGCGCGTCCATACTTCGCGTTGCACCGGAATTTTTTGAGACGCCAATTCACGCATGCGTTTTTCCAACTTTTCCAAGTCTTCGGGCAAAAACGGACTCGGACAAAAAAAGTCATAATAAAAACCGTTGTCAATTGCCGGTCCGATGGTCGGTTGCGCCTGAGGAAACAACTCCGCCGCCGCCTGCGCCAACAAATGCGCGCAATCATGGCGGATGAGCTCCAACGACCTGTCATCATCCCGGCGGACGAATTCCACTTCGCAATTGTCCGACAACGGTGAGGACAAATCGCACATTTCGCCGTTAATTTGGCATGCCACGGCGTCGGCGGCGCCGGCTGTTTGCGCCACGCCGGCGGCGTTTTCGTCTTTGGGGATTTCAATCTGTCCGCCGCCTTTAATCCTAATATTAATCTCTGACATGCGGTTATTATACCACCCGCCGCCGCATCCCGCCGTTTGGGGTATAATGGAGGTTCATTTATAAATAGAGGAAGCGTGTGTCATATTCCAGGAACCTACAAAAGGCGGACGGCGTCTGTTGGCGGCGTATAAAGGTCGCCTTGGGCGCGCTGTTTGCACTGGCGTTTGTGCATTCCTCCGCTTTCGCCTATACGGCGTTCTACGATACGGTGGTGGATCGAACGCTCAGTGGGAATACGGTGAGACACACCATCATTGCTTTCGAAATCAGAGCCACGCCCCAAGATGCACGGTCGACTGCTTTTAATGGATGTAGTGTTTCTCTAAGCAGCGCAAAAAGTTCCAGAGTCAGAGAGGTCAGGGGGTGCGAGCTTCGAGAAGAAAGAATTGGCAGATGCGTCTCCCTGATTTCCGTTGCGGGATTATCCAACCATTATTTTATTGTCGACACCTTTGCAGAAGCCCAGGCACGGGGAAAGACGGAATGCGGGGACAGAACGAGCAGCGCCGGGGCAAGGCAGGCTTGTGAGCTTACTGCGCAGCAGGAATGCGACCCTCACATCAGATGTCCGGAGGAGACCCCGGAATATAACGTGGATGGCAGTACAATGCAGGCAACATGCGATGCCTGCGAAGCTATGGAGTATTTTGACTCCGACCCTGGCAGCGGCAGGTGCAAACCTCTTATGCAGTGTCCTTCGGACGGCAGTATTAGAATTAATCCTTTGACGGAGGAATGCCCGAACGACTGCGACACGGCGACGCAATATTACGACACAGCGACCCGGGCATGCGTACCGCTTGTCGCATGCATGGACGGCTCCACCTCCAACCCTCGTCTGTTGGAAGTGTGTGAGGAAACATGCACGATGAAGGGCGAAGATTATGACCCGGATTCCAAAACATGCATGGCATGCATCTCGCCAAGGGTGTTCAACGCCGCCACAACGGAATGCGAATGTGCAACCGGCGATACCGAGAATATAAACGGGATGTG
>JAWONR010000076.1:0-2890 GCA_033865115.1 Candidatus Persebacter sydneyensis
CAGGCATTCGTTGGCTGGGAATTGGTTCATCCCAGGCAGTGACGCTCACAGACGGCATCGGCGACAACGACCGTTCATGGGGATATGCGGAGGCGCCCGGAGAGGCGGTGGGATATGTTGAAGGCATGCAACCGGCGATAATGGCGGAGGTGGATTACGGTAGAGGCGGTAGAGTTAGCGGTCGGGAGTATTCCAACACTATAACCGTCGTCGGCATTGTCAATCCGGATGAAGGAAGAATGACCATTCGCAGCACGATGTCCTGCACCGGAGGCGCTTCTTCATGCGCCAATCCGGACTTCGTTTATACCGTGCACTTTACCGAACCGTTTCGCAACCCGCTGGGCTTGGCGTTGGATATAAGCAACTTTGAAGTGGAATGGTTGCGCGCCGACACCGATGAACAAATCGCCACAGGCGTGGAATTTGTTTTGGGAGAGGGGGACTTTCTCCGGATGCTTAATGACAACACCGGTTTTTATGCGCGCACCACGGAAAGACAATATCCCGGCGTAAGCGGCGAGCCGGTAACCATGACTTCGGATGTTCATCATATTGTGTTGCAGGATTACACGTCCGCGACAGTTGATTTGAGCAACCGACTGTTGCGCGACAGCGTGCTGAGAGTGGATTTTGTCGTCAACGGAGAAAGACGACAGATGAACAAAGTGGATTGGTATCACTGCGCGCCTGGCACCATAGACCCGGACTATCCCGAATCTTCCCGTAGTAGACCCACATTATTGGGGAAACCTGGAGCTACAGTCATAGGCTCGTTTAAAAGTGAAGGATTCGCCGCTTTTCCCCATTTTCGAACACAACTCTCCGACACCGACAATATTGGGGGTCATTGCAGTTCTATACGTTCCCTCCTCAATAACAGATACAGTATAGCCAACAACTCAGATGACTCCTTTGACAGACAGTGCAGACCGGTCAGGAAAAGCGCATTTGAACAAATATCATCTGATTTTCTGTCGGCGAGTTGCGAACCCGCGCCGGCGACGCAAGTCCGCAATGACGGCACTTATGTGTTGTCAAGCAAGCCATCGGGCTTGAGAAATCATATCGTGGCAGTCGGAAGAACGTCATCCGACGCCGACACCGGTTATGTCGCCGAAGTTTTGGGCTCACAAGCCCCGAAACATGATTTCACACTGCGTGGACCGGGGGTTGTCAATGAAGGAACTTACGTGGGAAGAATTTATCGTCCCAACGACTTTCGCACTCCCTTCGCGGTGCCGAACAATTACATTTATCATGCAGGTAGGCCGAGCCTTTTGGCCCGTGTAGGAGACGATTCGTTTTTCCGGCTTGATAACGTGTATTCGGTGGATTTGACTTCCGAAGATTTTCCGCATGGCTCGCGCAACGGAAGTTATGTGTGGATATTGCACGGACTTGAGATTGGTAATTTAGCCAGAAGCGGAGGTGCAGGCTCGTCAATCTATCACACTTTTCGAATTACCACCGCCGGTCCGCGGATGACTTTGCGCTCCTTTTTGCCGGTGCTCCGCGAAAACAACATCGGACGATTTGAACATATCGTGGTGCGGGGTTATTACGAAGGCGAAGACTCTTTTGGCGAGCGTATTTTGGATGAAGTTCAATTTGTCGACCACGAAGGGAACTTCGGTTATTATCGGGGCAATCCGGGTTATCCCGCCACTCCGGGTTCTCCGCAATATCCCGCTTATGTCACGCAGGGAAGAAACTATTTCGGCTTTCTTGCCGGAGGATATTATCGGTCGGAAATCGGCATTGACAACGGACGAGTGACTATTGTCGCACCGTCCCGTACAAGTCCCGGGAAATCACTCCAGCCGAGGTATCACTGGTTTTGGACGGACAGCACGGGGAACTTCTTGGCGACCATCACCACGGGTGTCGGTACGGATGAACTCTCTTATGACAATCTTGAAAACGGAAAGATGCGCAAAGACCCGAATTATTCCGGGTTTATGCGCGCATTTGTGGATTATCCAAGCCACTATTTTTCAGAGGACCCCAACAGCACCAGTATCCGCGGCGCGACCGTTGTTTATGACGACTATGTCTATATCCGAACGACATCCAATCTCATAACAGTGGGCGGACTCGCAAATCCGGACGGAGTCGGCATAACGATAAGTCATACCGGCGACTGCGCTCAAGATTTACTGACTCCGGGCGGTTGTGACCAAAGATATTCGGTTGTGATGACGGCTCCGTTTCTGAATCCGCTCGGTTTTGCACTGGGATTTGACCACTTTGACGTGGAATGGTACAGCCGCGCCGAAGACGGCGCAACCACGCGCATCGGCACCGGTTCGGAATATACTTTTGATAAAAGTGATTTTTATCAGGATGATTTTGGAAGCGCCGTTTTTTATGCTCGCGCGTTTGAGAAAGTGCCTCCCAATGTCGGCGCTCAATCGGCGAGTTTGACATCACCGGACTTTGTCGCCAGTCGTGTTTTGGTGAGTATCACCCCGCTAACGGGATTGATATCCGGAACCACATTAAAAGTCACGCTGAACGGAGGGGAGATCGCCGGAGATTATTGGGCGCATTGTGCCTCCATTTATGCCGGCGGCGATGAATGTGATGTCGGCGCGGATGCGAACACGCCGCTTGCGCTTAACTTCCTCAACGGCGAATATGTTTTGCAGCACAAACCCGAAACTGACATGTCTTATATCGCAGTCGGCGGTGAGCAATTGTCCGAGAACGCTCGACTATCTTATTACGGCGCAAAATTGGGACGATACGAAATTTCACTCGGTGGAATTGTTTACGGTGAGAGTGATGACTTTAATCCGGACAATATTTATTCGGTGGCGATTGACGTGGGCGATATTGACGTCTTTCCCCACGGCGTTTCGCAGACAAGACAAACTTGGGGATGGGA
>JAWONR010000077.1:0-2654 GCA_033865115.1 Candidatus Persebacter sydneyensis
CGGTGTTATTAACTCGCCGCGGTTGCGCGTATCGGTGTTGCATACCGATTTGGCGGGTTATACACAGTCATTTACCGCAACGACTTCGCATATTGACAGATTGCCTTCGGGTTTGCCGGTGTTGACGGCGACAACTTATGTTGCCGGCGATGTTGTATCAGCAAATAGCGGGAGTATTTCCGACATCAACGGCATCACCGGATTGGAGTATCGTTGGCAGACGGGACACGAAGACGCATTTACCGACATTGCCGGCGCGCGCGGTGACACTTATACTTTGTCGGCGGATGACTTTTCACCGGCGAATTCCATGCGATTGTTGTTGACGGTGTCGGATGTATTCGGCGGCGTGGCAACTTTAACTTCGGAAGTGTTGAAGATTAATCATCAAACAATGGGAGCAATTACGATTTCCATAATCGGCGATGTGTCGTTTTCGGAGGTCACATTAACTTTGATTACCAGCGGCGTACACGACGCCAACGGCGGCGGCTTTGTTGATTTTTCCTGGTATGTTGACAATCAGCTACGCGGCGATTCAAACTCTTATGTTTTGAATATTAATGACTTGTTGGAGAGGCTAAATAACAGACAAATATCAGACGCCAAGTCGTTCATCAGTGATTTGGATATTTATGCCATCGGAGAGTATGTCGACAGTTTGGGTTTTGCGACAACCATGACAGCATGGACGGACATTACGCGGGACACCGAAACTTATCCGGAAGTGTCGTTGTCGGTGACGGTGGACGGTTATGTATTTGGACAAAACCGGGCGACTGTGCAGATTGTCGGGATTCCGCAAAACATGATAGCGGACGCGCATTATCACTGGCAAACGGGAACGAAAGACGGATTTGAATTGTCCAAAGATACCGGACAAGAAAGCAGCGAGTATCTGTTGTCGGCGGATGATTTTAATCCGCAGGATGCTTTACGGGTACGTGCGGAAGTAACTGACGTATTTGGCAATGTAATGTCGCTGACCTCGCGCGTGTTAAAGATAAATCATAAAACAACGGGACGGGCGGTGATTCGCGCAGTGAACGGAGGTGAAATAAAAGAAGGCGCGGTATTGCTCGCCGACATGTCGGACGTACGCGATGCAAACGGCGAGCTCCAAATACAAGAAGCGACATGGATGAACGCAAACGGCGGAGTCATTGGTCGCGGCACACTCTATACATTGACCGAGGAAGACATGCGCTCCGGACACATTAGATATGAAGCTCTTTGTTCTGACCCGGCGGGTTTTGAAGATGTCGTACGAACGGAACAGGCATTGGGTTTTGTAAAACCGCGGCAGGCAAGAGTGTTATTGGCGGCGATTAATGCGGCGGCGGATGACTCACTGTGGCGGATGTTAAACCGACATTTGGAGGCGAATCATCGCGGATGGAGTGCAAACGGCACGGCGATTAATTCGGGAACGGATTTGGCGGGCATGTTGGCAAAAGCGACAACAGATGACAAACGCGGCACTTTTGATGAGTTGGTCGTGCGTGATTCGGGCGGTTTTCCGGGACGTGAATGGACATGGTGGGCGTTCGGCAGTCGCAACAAACTTAGCGGCGCGCCGTTTGTAGACGGAGAAGCATTAAGATATGACGGCGCGCACAACTCTCTTTATGCCGGCGCTGACATTCGGATTGACCATAAACTTCGCGCCGGAGTCATGACCGGAACGGATTCGGCGAATATGAGTGTGGATTGGAACAACACCGGAGACATGACCGGCAGATTGCAACAACGCATGCGGATGGGGGTGGTTTATGCGGAGTTGGCGCCTCCGAAATTGACAATGACTTTGCGGTTTTATGCCGGTTATGGTTCGGGGCGGGCGGTTATGACGAAACAAGACGAGACATCCGATGCCAAAGCTCGGCGGAGATTTGCGGGTGCTTATGGTGTTTATCGGATGACACAAAATAATCTGGAACTGACATGGACCGGCGGCGGCAGTCATATCTCCGGAGATGTTTTGGACACTCCGGAAATGCGTGGAATCTCCGGAGAACACGGCGAAGTTAAATTGAATTTGGAAGTCGCCCGTATTATTGATTTGGAGTCCAACGGAAAGTGGCGTAATTTTGTTGACTTGCGTTGGCGCGGACAATATGGTGTTTTGGGTAACGGAAGATATTATGATGCAGGATTCGGCACTGAATTGTCCCTGCCCGTTTATGGATGGTATGCCGGCGCCAACTTTTTGCGGCAACTTAATGACGGCGACCATGAGCGAAACAGTTGGGGAAGTTATATTGCTTATCAACATGGAGCTCTCAACAGTAAATGGCGGGCGAATTATTCATCGGGGGAGTGGCGTTATCGGTGGGAAGTCGGTAAAACCACCAATATGTCGCCCGGATTGTTGGACAGTTCCTTCTACGCCGAAACTGACGGAGACCGCGTAGACAGCTTTGGCTCTGAATGGCGGGTGGATTTCTAATTACAGACTCGCTTTTTAGAATAGGGCGAAAGTCGGGGCGTGAATGCCAATTTAAACCGCTAAATCGCCTCTTAAAACAACACTGGCAGGGCGGAAATCCCGCTAATTACGCCTTTGGTTTGTTATAATTGCCCATTAATTAACAATTTTAGGAGTGCTTTGTGGATATTAACTTGGCGCGGGATGAAATTGCAGAACGCCTGCA
>JAWONR010000078.1:0-2641 GCA_033865115.1 Candidatus Persebacter sydneyensis
TCACCGCCCGAATGACTCGCCGGAATAATATTCATCCGACCGATAAAATCCGCGACAAACTTGTTCTTCGGCGTTTCATACAAGTTCCTCGGCGAATCCAACTGTTCTATTCTCCCGTCTTTCATCACTGCGACTCTTTCCGCCATCGATAACGCCTCATCCTGGTCATGAGTCACTACTACAAATGTAATCCCCACCGCATGTTGCAGCTTCACCAATTCAATCTGCATCGCCTCTCGGAGCTTCGCATCCAACGCCGACAACGGCTCATCCAACAACAAAATCCGAGGACGCTTTATCAACGCCCGCGCCAATGCCACTCGTTGACGCTGTCCGCCCGATAACTGGTGTGAGTATCTTTTCGCAAAAGACTCCAATTGCACCAACGACAACGCTTCTTCAACTCGAGTTTCTATCTCCGGTGCCGACACGCCGTCCATCTTTAAACCATAAGCAATATTGTCTCGCACGTTCATGTGAGGAAAAACCGCGTATGATTGAAATACCATGTTCAAAGGACGGCGATTCGGCGGCAACGGAATGATGTCTTTACCGTCCATCTTAATCTCTCCCGTGTCCGGCGTCTCAAAACCGCCCAACATTCGCAAAAGTGTCGTCTTGCCGCATCCGGACGGTCCCAACAACGCCAAAAACTCACGGTCGTATATCTCCAAAGACACGCCGTCAACCGCGACTTCCTCTCCAAAACGCTTCGTTAAGTTGTTAATCTCTAATACCGGTGCCATAACACTATCCCTTTCTTTGGAAACGCATCGCCAATGTCGCCGCCACTACCGTTATCAATATTAACACCACTGATGCCGCATTGACCTCCGGCGTCACCGAAAAACGAACCATCGAGTTTATCTTAACCGGCAAAGTGATGCTGTTCGGTCCCGCCGTGAAATAGGTAATCACAAAATCATCAAGCGACAACGTAAACGCTATCAACGCTCCCGCAACAACAGACGGAAGTATCTGGGGAAGCAAAACATCCTTCATCGCCCTCCATTCATTCGCCCCCAAATCCATCGCCGCTTTTTCCAACTCGCGATTAACCGACGACAACCGAGCCCGGACAATCACCGCCACAAATGGAAACGTGAATGTCACGTGCGCGATGATGATGTTACCCAGTGAAAAAGGCCAAACCAAATCATGAGGCCACCAGCGGTTAAAAAACACCAACAATGCGACTCCCAGGCATATCTCCGGAATCACTATCGGCAACGCCAACAGTCCTCCCGCCGCCGGGCGAAACGGAAATCTAAAACGCCATAACATCAACGCCGCCATCACTCCCAATATCACGCTAAACACCATGTTCGCCGCCGCAATTACAAGTGAGTTCGCAAATGCCTCCGTTAAAGATTCATTCGCCCATGCCTTTTCATAATACTTAAAGGTAAAACCTCGCCACACAATGTTGCGCTTGGAGTCATTAAAACTAAACGCCGCCATCGCGACAATCGGCGCGTACAACACCACAAAAAACAACGCCAGAAAGACGCGCATCCACAAACGTCCCGCGTAGTCCAACAACTCCGGACGGCGACGACGGAGTTTATACATCATCTTCCCGCCGCGACAGCGAAAGTCGCAACACTATCGCGCCGAATGTCAGATACATCAACAAAAACGAAAGCGCCGCGCCAAAAGGCCAGTTGTTCGCTCCAAGAAACTGCCGTTCTATGATGTTGCCGATGAGCTGACTGTCGGCGCCTCCCAACATGTCGGCGACAAAGAACGCCCCCAATGACGGCACAAAGACTATCATCGCGCCCGAGACGACTCCGGGCATTGTCAGAGGCAACAACACGCGCCAAAACGTCCGCCAATGACCGGCGCCCAAGTCCAAAGACGCCTCCAAATACGACTTGTCAAACTTGTCCATGGAGGCGTACAACGGCAGTATCATAAACGGCAAAAACACATATGCGACTCCCAAAGAGACGGCGATGTTGGTGTATAACAATTGAAGAGGTTGGAACTCACCGAGTCCGGAGAGCCCAAAAAAAGTGAGAAAGCCGTCACCGGTTTGCCACAGCCATTCCAGAACGAAGTTCAAAAAACCTTTTGTCCGAAACACCGCGATGAGCGCATAAGTCCGGATGAGAATGTTAATCCAGAAAGGCAAAGTCAGCGCGAGCAGAAGAGGCGTTTTGAGCCTGGTGGGGGCAAAGGCGACAGCGAGAGCGACCGGATAACCGATGAGCAGGCAGACAAGAGTTGCGGCGGCGGCGATGAGCAGCGATTTGGCGAAGATGCCGAGATATATCGTCTCAAAAGCGCGCGCGTAGTTATCGCCGGTCCAGGTGAGTTCGTGCCCGATAATGCCGCTTTTGTCGGAAAAACTGAGGAGCAGGATAAACCCCAGCGGGATGACAAAAAACACGAGCAGCCACAAAAACCATGGCAATCCCAAGGCGGCAAATATGCCTTTGTTTGTTTTCCAGTGTTCGTTTTCCAAGTGGTCTCTCCATAAACGAAATACGGTTATTTTACGCGAAATCGGGAGTTTTACTAAATTTTTGTTTTTTTGTGATATGGGTGGGATATAATCGGACATGCGGAACTACTTACGCCTTGTTTTATGGGTTCTCGGAGTCTTTGCCGTGTCCGCAATTGTCGGATGTGGCGG
>JAWONR010000079.1:0-2403 GCA_033865115.1 Candidatus Persebacter sydneyensis
GCATCGGGCAGTCGCAGTCGTTCAACAATTTCACCGCCGAGGAGATGTGATTGTGCGATTTCCCGCAGGTCATTTTCATCATTGTATCGATACCAGACACCTTCAGGATAAACCGCGAGCACAGGTCCTTCGGCGCATCGGTTAAAGCATCCGGCGCGATTGACTCTCATGTGCCCGGTACGATGTTCATTTTGTGCTTTAAGAATCTCGCGCAGAGTTTTAAGAGCGCCATCCGCCGCCGGACGTGCGGCACAACATTCTCCTTTGTCCCGCCGGTTCTCACAAACAAAGATGTGTTTTTGATAAAAGGGAGCCATTAATCACACTCACAGGGTTTATCGGGAGCGTGATACACGCCGCATTTCTCACATCGGATGAGGGTAGTCTCATCAACATGTTTGGATTTGTCATCGGGGCGGCGGCGCGAGCGGGTGAGTAAAAACGCTCCCGCCGCGAGAACCGCCAAAATCAGGACTTTTAACGCCATAATAAGCATATTGTAAGCCAAAACCGCATATTTTTGTCGTTCTTTCGCGGTCAAAAACAGTCATGGCGCGCATAAAAGGGGATATAATACGGGTGAGTTTATGTGATTATTTTCAGGAGAAAACGCGATGTCCAAGACTACCAAAACAACTTTAACGACTGCCGCCGGGATTCCGGTAACAGACAATCAAAACAGCGTAACCGCCGGCGCGCGGGGACCTCTTTTAGTTCAGGACTGGCAATTATTTGAGAAACACGCGCATTTCAACCGTGAGCGCATTCCCGAGCGGGTGGTTCATGCCAAGGGTTCAGCGGCGTTTGGCACTTTAAAGATCACCAATCCGTTGGATGAATTTTGCGCCGCTCAATTGTTCTCCAAAAAAGGCAACAGTGCGGATGCATTGTTGCGATTCTCCACCGTCGCCGGTGAGCGCGGCGCGGCGGATGCGGAACGCGATGTCCGCGGTTTTGCATTAAAGATATACACCGAAGAGGGTAATTGGGACATGGTGGGCAACAACACGCCGGTGTTTTTTGTCCGCGACCCGTATAAGTTTCCGGATTTCATTCGCACGCAAAAGCGAGACCCAAAGACCAATTTACGCAACATGTCTGCGGCGTGGGATTTTTGGTCGTTGTCTCCGGAGAGCATGCATCAAGTGACGATTTTATTCTCCGACCGTGGTTTGCCGAAAAGTTATCGCCACACCAATGGTTACGGCTCGCACACCTACAGTTTTTACAACAAAAAGGGCGAGCGGTTTTGGTGCAAGTTTCACTTCAAAACCATGCAGGGGATAGAACATTTAACTGACGGAGAGTCGGCGGACATTGTCGGCGGCGACCGCGAGAGTCATCAGCGTGATTTGTTTTCGTCCATTGAAGCCGGCGATTTTCCCAAGTGGAAGTTTTGCGTGCAGATAATGCCGGAGGCGGACGCGGCAAAGACATCATACAATCCATTTGATTTAACAAAAGTATGGCCGCACAGTGATTATCCGTTGCGCGAAGTGGGAGTTTTGGAGCTCAACCGCAATCCGGAAAACTATTTTGCCGAAGTGGAGCAGTCGGCTTTTTCGCCGGCGAATGTGATTCCGGGCATTGGTCACAGTCCGGACAAGATGTTGCAGTTTCGCATTTTTTCCTACGCGGACGCACATCGTTATCGGTTGGGCGTGAATTACGAGCAGCTTCCCGCGAATCGTCCTCAATGTCCGGTGAATTCATATCACAGAGACGGCACGATGCGTTTTGACGGCAACAGCGGCGGCGCGGTGAATTACGAGCCGAACAGTCATGGCGGACCGGCGGAAAACCCGCCGGTACAAGAGCCGCCATTAAAGATTGACGGAGACGCGGGGCGTTATGACCACCGCGAGGGCAATGATGATTATGAACAGCCGGGTAATTTGTTCCGTTTAATGAACAAGGAGCAGCAACAGAGGTTGTGTGAAAACATTGCTCGTGCGATGCAGGGAGTGCCGAATGACATTGTGGAGCGGCAAATCGGACATTTTTCCAAAGCGGACTCTGCTTACGGCAAAGGAGTTGCCGAGGCGTTGAAGCGTTTGGCGGCGGCGGCATGAAGCGGCAATTGTTGCGAGTGATTTGTTATGGAGCGGCGATGTCGGCGGTGTCGTCTTTTGGCGCGACCAATCATGTACATTTCGTATCCGACCCCGTATTTACGGTCGGGCAGGCGGAGCTATATTGTCAGGGGTTTAACTATGCAGAAGACACGGTCGCCGATGTTTTTCGTTTTGTCTGCAATCGCAAGATTGTTTATGTTTGCGGCAAAGAAGGCGTTTTTGAGACCACATATCCCGACGCCGTTCGTGAGTGTTTTATTTTACGCGCCAAATTTCGCTAAACTCGCCGAAGTCAATTCAGTGTTGAAATAGTCGGCGTTGAATTATT
>JAWONR010000080.1:0-14606 GCA_033865115.1 Candidatus Persebacter sydneyensis
CCACTTGGGACGCGGTATCTCCGGTTCGGTTGTCGCCCATGCGGTAGGCGCAACGACTTTGTAATCCGAACCCAAAATTTGGCTCATCACCATCGGCTTGGCGATGTTTTTGCCGGTGTCGTCAAACTGCACATTGCCGTAAAAAGTCTGCATTTCGGTTTCGGCGATGACATCGCGGAGTCGCTGGGGGTCGAATGACTGCGCACGGCGAAAAACATCAGCCCACACCTGCACCGCCGCCGCTGATTCAGCGGCCTGATACGGCGGCTCGTAGTCGTACGCTTCATAATAAATGCGCGCAAAATCCTCGCCGCTGCCAAAAACGCCGTCATCATCCTGATAAGTCAGTTGTTTTTGCCACTGCAACGCGCACAGTGTATATTCCGCACCCTCCGGCACTTTGGTGTGAATCGCCGCGGAATCGCAATGAGTCATTGCCACCATCGGCACATCCACTTTAAACTGCTCTATTTGTCGCGCGGCGGTCGCGGCGCCCTTGGCGTGACCGGAAACAAACAACGCATCCGGTTTTGCCGCCTTCACTTTATTAAGCGTCGCCGACATGTCGTCCAACGTTTTGGGCAGTTTGTCGTCTATGATGATTTCCATGCCGTGTTGTTGTGCCGCTTCCACGACTCCCAGTCTCACATCCTGTGAAAAGTTGTCGTTTTCAAAAGCCAGCGCAAGTCGCATATCAGAGGGCGATTTACCCAGCACATCCGATTTTTCGGCGAGCAAATGCACGGCGCTGGTCAGATATTGGTCGGCGGAAGTCAAAAGCGCAAACAAATAACGATAACCCTTGGTAAAGAGAGACCGCGAAGCGCCGTTGGCTTCAATCATGGGGATTTTGTATCGTTCAGTGATGGGCGCGATGGCTTTTGTCAGTCCGGACGAATACGGTCCCAGCATAAACTTCACGCCGTCTTGTTGTATCAGCCGCTCGGCGAGTTGCGCGGCGCGTGCGGGAGTGGATTCATCATCGTAATAGATGATTTTAAGTTTGTATGATTTGCCGTTGACTTCCACGCCGCCCATGTCGTTAATGCGCTTTGCCGCCAAATCGTAACCGTTTTGTGTGTGGCGTCCGTTGGTGGAATATTTGCCGCTCAGTGATATAGCCGCGCCCAGCACGATGGTATCACCTTCGACTTTTGCCACTGCCGGCGCGCCCGCAAAAGCGACCGCCACCGCTGCCAGCGCGGTATAAATACGCCGTCCAATAATGTTCCGAGTTTTCATAACATCCTCCTTTTTGAAAGTCTTAAAATCACCGCACCCATTATATCGCTTTTTTGGACAAATCCAAAGGTGGAGAACGGCGACTCAGGGCGGCGGCGGCGGGAGCCAGCCCACTCCCCCGTATTTTTTTGTCTCGTTCACGCACCAATCCCCCGGTAATTTGGGCAAACTCCGCCCCCGGGTCACCGGCGGCATACTGACGGGCAACTTCCGCAATTTGCACCGCGAGCATGTCATAACCCTCTCCACGCAAATAAGCGATGACATTGGCGTCGTCTTCTTCGGTGCGCCAGCGAAGATAATGCAAAGTCGCTGCGACAATTTCAGTTTCAACTTCTTCACCGAGCAACGGCGGATTTTGTTTGGCGTCTTCAATCAACTTCGGATTCGCCGCCACACAACACAACAAGCGAAACAACAATCCTTCTTGTCGCATGCGCCATTTGCTTTTTGCACTCGGCGTTTTTGGTTTTTCGCGGCGGCGGACGACATCGGGGGAAATCTTCGCCTTTTCCGCGAGTCGTTGTTCCATAAGTGCGCGCAAAAACGGCGCGTTTTCGGCATTAATCAACCGCGCCAACTTTTGTCCTTCACTCAAAGCGGCGGAGGAAGCGGCGTCTCCCGCCGGTTTGTCTCCCCATAAGTGAGAAACCATGTAATCGCCCAAAGAAGCGGCATCACGTATCATTGTTGAAAAAGCATCAGCGCCGTTTTTGCGAATGAAACCGTCCGGGTCTTCGCCTTGCGGTAAAAACAAAAACGACACATTCATGCCGTCCCGCAATGACGGCAAAATATTCGCCAAACTCCGCCATGCGGCTTTTTGTCCGGCATCATCACCGTCAAAAGCCAAAACAATATTGTCCGCCATACGCGCAATCTTTTGCATTTGTTGAGCGGTCAATGCGGTGCCCATTGCCGCGACTGATTCACCAAAACCCGCCTGTGACAACATAATCGCATCCATATATCCTTCAGTGATAATGACCCGCCCGGCGGTGCGCGCCGCGGCTCTTGCCTGAGCCATGCCAAAAACCGCGTATTTCTTGGAAAAAACACGGGGAATATCCGGAGAGTTAAGATATTTCGCCGGTTCTGAATCATCCAATGCGCGTCCGCCAAAGCCGATAACTCGCTTTTCACTTTCCAATATTGGAAACATAATACGGCGGCGGAAATAGTCATAATAATCACCGCTGCCGCCTTCCCTTTTTCTCAGGATACCGGCGCGAGTCAACACCGCCGCGCCATGAGAAGCCAGTGCGTTTTTTGCGCCGTCCCATCCATCGGGGGCGTAACCGATTTGAAAACGTTCAACAGTGTCGGCGGAAATACCGCGCTGTTCCAAATACTTCCGCGCCTCATTGGTCTTTTGATACTGCGCGCGATAAAACGCCAATGCACTTGACATCACGGCGGTGATCTCCGTGCCGTCATCCGCGCCGCCGCGGGGGACGGTCATGCCCGTCCGTTGTGCCAAAAATTCCACTCCCGCCATAAAGTCGCCGCTGGCGGTGGTTTGTACGACAAATCGCAGCGCATCTCCGTTCGCGCCGCAACCGAAACAATGATAAAACCCTTTTGAAGGATTGACTGAAAAAGAAGGTGTTTTTTCGTTGTGAAACGGACACAGTCCGAAATAGTTGTTGCCGCGTTTTTGCAACGAGACGCGCTCGCCGACAATTTGCACGATGTCGGCGGCGGCCGTCAGTTGTTGTAAAAATTCGCGCGAAACTGCCATATCAATTTTGAGTTAGAAAAACACACCTCACATTCATCCGTCATTATAACCGCGCCAACGGCTTTATGCGGACGGAAACCGGCTCATAAACTTTTCATCCAGGTATTTCTTCCATGTCCAAGTCCATGCCCCGGACGCCGAGAAACCGCCCCAATCGGCAATTGCCCGCCCGTCGGCGGTGTTGAGAATTGCCAATAATTTCCGTCTTGTCCGCCACGGACTCAACGGCGTGCCGGACACGAATGCGGCAATATTATCCGCCAACACAGGCGCTTGTCGCACCGCCACCGCACCCGATTTTGGCGCGCCGCTGTTGGCGCAGTCACCGGCGGCAAAAACACCCTCCGCTGATTCACTTTGTAAAAAAGAATTGACGCGGATAAAACCGTTGCCATCCAACATTAAACCGGTGTTTTGTAACCACTCCGGCGCGCACACGGGAGTTGCAAAAACAACATGAGTTGCCGCCGCCCGTTCACCGTTTGCCAACACCACGCCGCCGTTGTCAAAACTGTCCGCTGTTGATTCATGAAATTGTATGTTGCGAGATTTCATTAACTCGCGGATTTTTTGCCGAGTGCGGACGGCAAATCCCGGCAACAATGACGCGCCAATCAGTGCAATATCACTCTCGGCAAATCGGCGGCGAAATGCCAATGCGGTTTCTACTCCCCCCGCTCCCGCACCTACCACCGCCAAAGACGGGGCGCCGGGCATGCTTTCCAGCCAATCCATGAATGACATCACCGGTTTTGTCGCCGCTCCCGGTGCTGAAAATGGAACACCCGGCGCACCGCCGACATTAATGGAAAGTACGTCATAAGGTTCATCACCGCCGTCTTGTAATTGAATGCGAGCGGCGGCGGTGTCCGCGGAGACGGCAGTCGCTCGTTGCCATTCCGCGCCGACATGCGAGCACAAAGACGGCAGATTAATTAAACACTCCCGCCGCGTAAATTGTCCGCCGACAAATCCGGGCAACATTCCCGAATAAGGCGCTTCATCGGAGTCGGATATTAGTTTAATTGACATGTTTGGCAAACGACGGCGCGAAAGTCGTAAAAGCGCCAATACATGACTGTGACCGCCGCCGATAAACAACACCCGGCGCATATTTGTTATTCCGCTTTTTTGTTTTCGTTTGCGACTCCCACCGGCACATGTCCGCCTTGTGGAAGTCCTTCTAAATGTCCAATTTGGTCGTCAAAATAAAAATCCGCGCCAAATTCTTTCACCACCGCCTGTTTGCCTCCGCCGCTCATAAAAAACGCCTCATCCACATTAATATTCCAACTTTGTAAAGTGCGAATCGGTCTTTCATGCGCGGGCGCGCCGCGCGCGGTAATCAATGCAATGCGAATTCTTTCACCTTTATCATCGCCGATATGTTCGCGCAACCGCGCCAGCGCGTCTAAAAAAGAAAAAAACGGTCCCGCCGACATCGGTTCGTCTTTCAACCGTTCTTCTTCTTGTTGAAATTTGTCCAGTCCGTCCTTCTGAAAAACCCGCTCCGATGAGTCGTCAAACAATATGGCGTCACCGTCAAAAGCAATGCGCAAAGTATTGTCACTGTTATCCTGCCGTTGACCGCCGACAACATGCGCCGCCGGTATTTTCGCCTTCAATGCTTTATCCACGTCTTCATCCAACGCCGATAGAAACAAATGGGCTCCCAGCGGCTGCAAATAAGCGAAAGACGGCTTGCCGCGCGTAAAACATCCTTGTTTAATGTCTAATTTGTTTTCGGAAATGGCGCGAAATATCCGCAATCCGGTCACCGGGTCATTGCGCGAAATGACGGAAACACGCACCAACTCTTCGCCGTCTGAATTAAACGACAACAGTTTTTTCACCAACGCAAACGCCACTCCGCATGCGGGAATGTCATTGTTTTCCAACCGCTTTTTTTGTTCGCAAATATATGCTTCTTCGCCTTGTGCCTTAAAGATTTCGTTTTCTTCCTCAAAATCAAACAGCGCGCGAGACGACACCGCGACGGTTAAAATCGGTGATTTGTCGGACTTACTCATTGGCGGGCGGCGACACTTCTCGCCATGAGCCGGCGGGTAAGTCGCGCGGCAGACGATATTCGCCCATTTGCACGCGAATCAATCGCGCCGTGTCATAACCAAAATATTCAAACAACCGCCGCACCGCGCGATTGCGCCCTTCCGCCACCGCCACGCGATACCATTTATTGCGTCCGCTGGAGGAAGTATGCGGAGTAAGTGACAACGGGCGTAAAATTTTACCGCCGATAAAAACACCGCGGCGGGCTTCTTCCATTTGTTCGGAGGACAACTCTCCGTCAACACGCGCCAAATATTCACGCCGCGCCATGTGTCGCGGATGCGCCAACTTTTCCGCAACCGCGCCGTTGGTGCAAAACAACAACAACCCCTCGGAGTTAACATCCAACCGCCCGATATTAATCCACCGTCCTCCCCCCGCCGTCGGCAAGTCGGCAAAAACGGAATTGGTCGCGCCGCGTTCAACAATTTTTCCGGTCGGTTTATGATAACAAATCATGCGTGATGCAACATCCGGACGATGTACGGGTTTGCCGTCCACCGCCAGTGAGTCTTTTTTGCGCGCGCGCGCGCCGACAACGGCGACTTTGCGATTGATGGAAACCCGTCCCTGTCGGATTAATTCCTCCGCCGCACGGCGCGAACCACAACCGCAGTCGGCGAGTATTTTATGAATCTTTTCACCGTCCGCCGCACTCATACAATTTCCGTCTCTTTCAACCCCGCCGGTGTCATGCCGCCGCCGGTTTTAATGTTGGAACAAACAAACTCCCGCGCTGTAAGGAAAACAACGCGCTGTTTCTGGCGATATGTTTATTCATCACGAACCTCTTCATTTGTATTTGCATCATCGCCGTTTGCATTATCCGGCGGCGGAGGTGAATCATCGGGCAACAGTGAATCGGACGGCTGTTCATCCTCAAAACCGGCGTCAATGTCTTCCGGCTCCGGTTGCGGCAGTTCGTCCAAAGAAGAAATCGCCAAATCATTGAGAAAAGCGTTGGTTGTGCCGTATAAAATCGGACGCCCGGGTGTTTCTTTGCGTCCAACTTCTTCTATCCACGCCAATTCTTCCAACGCCGCCAACTGTCCCGAAGACACCGAAACACCGCGTATTTGTTCAATATCACCGCGTGTCGCCGGTTGTTGATAGGCGATAATCGCCAGTACCTCCATTAACTGCCGCGAAAGACGCGCGTTCTTTTTCGGACGCAACCGGCGCAAATATTCCATGTATGCCTCGTTGGTGATAAACTGCCAGCCGTCGGCGACTTCCACCAACCGAAAACCGCGTTCCCGCCAGTCTTCGCGCAACTCTTCCAACGCTTCTTGAACGTCGCTTTTATCGCCGTCCAACAGTCGTTGCAGCTCCGCCATGTTAAGCGGCTCTCCCGCCGCCAATAAAGCGGTTTCAATAATACATTTAACTGGCGGTGTGCTCATCCGTTTCTCCTCCGGTGCCTATTTCTACATGTAATTCATCTTCCGGTGATGCCTGACGCAAATGTACGGTCTGCTCGGCGGCCAACATTAACACCGCCAAAAAAGACGCGCCCGGCATTCGCTCCATCACCAGCCGCGCAAAAGTCAGCCGCTTCGCTTGAGCCAAAATACGCAACATGCCGCTCATCATTCCGCGTAAATTAATATTCCTCACCGTCATTTGATAAGGCGTCAATCGCTTCATCCGCGCCAACACCGCTGAAAAAGCCGCCGACAACTGGGCGGGATGCAACACCGGTTTTGTCTTTTCCGGCGCGGGAATCTCCACTCCCGGATTCGCAATGACAAAATCACGCTCGCGCCGCGGTAGGGCGGAAATCTTTTGCGCCGCATCACGAATACGTTCATACTCCAACAATCGCCGAACCAAATCCGCCCGCGGGTCGTTTTCATCCTCTTCCTGCGCGGGCGGCGCGGGCAACATCATCTTTGATTTAATGTCCGCCAACAACGCCGCCATCGCCAAATAATCCGCCGCCGTTTCCCAATTGTCCTCGCTCTTTAACGCTTCTTCAACATAAACCGCGTATTGTTTACACAACTCCGCCATGGGAATGTCCAAAATATCAAACCGATGACGGCGCACCAAATACAACAACAAATCCATCGGACCTGAAAAATTGTCGGACATCACCCGCAACACCGCCGGCGGAATATACAACGCCGCAGGCGCTTCAAGCATCGGCTCTCCGTACACTGTCGCCAGCGGCATTTGTGTCATCGGATAATTCCCATGGCGCGACGAGCGGCGGACATGGTTTCTTCCGCCACGCGTTGTGCGCGCTTTGCGCCGTCCGATAAAATGTCATCGGCGACTCCCGGTTTTTCCGCCTCTTCGCGGCGTTCCAAAATCGGCGCCAGCTCCGCGTTAATAAATCCCGCCAATTGTTTTTTACAGTCCACACAACCGATCTCCGCACTGCGACATCCGCGTCCCACCCACTCCTGCGTTTCCGAATCGGAAAACACCTGATGCAACGGCCACACCGGACAATTGTCCGGATTGCCGGGGTCATTGCGGCGAACCCTCGCCGGGTCGGTTTGCATGCGCGCGAGTTTTGTCGACACCGTCTTTGGCGGGTCAAAAATCTCAATGGCGTTGTCGTAGGACTTCGACATCTTCCGCCCGTCTATTCCCGGCAGTTTCGGTGTTTCAGTTAACAACGCCTCCGGCGCGCGTAAAATTTCCGCGCCGCCAAAACGAACATCATCACGCAAAACCTTTTTATCTTCGGCGGACACCGACATGCCGTCAATGTCATTCAACGCCGATTGCAGCGCCTCGCGGTCTCCCTTTTCAGTGAAGGCGGTTTGACGCGCGCGCAACTGATCGTCGGTGTCTTTGCCGATGATTTTTGCCGCCGCCTCGCGAGCCGTGCGAAAAGATTCCGTGCGCCCGTAAAAACGATTAAAACGACGCGCAATTTCGCGCGCAAACTCCAAATGCGGCAGTTGGTCTTCGCCAACCGGCACACAGTCCGCCGCATACAACATAATGTCGGCGCTTTGTAAAAGCGGATAACTCAAAAAACCCAGCGTATCCAAATCACGACGTCCTTCATTGCGCAGCTCCTTATAAGTCGGCATGTGTGACAACCACGGCAACGGACACACCATCGACAACAACACGCATAACTCAGCATGCGCCGGCACATCGGATTGACGAAATATCACCGCCCGTGAAGGGTCAATGCCCACCGCCGTCCATGTCGCCGCCAACTCACGCGCGCGCGCCGCCAAATCTTCGGGCTCGGCGTATTCCGTCGTCAATGCATGCCAGTCAGCGACAAAAAAAAAGCATTCATCTCCCGACTCTTGCAACATCCGCCAGTTTTGCAAAACGCCGCGCAAATGACCGAGGTGTAAACCGCCGGTAGGACGCATTCCGGACACCACCCGCCGCGTCATTAGAGCATATCCTGTTCATCAATTTCACCGCCGCCCTGCCGCACCAGTCGCGGAGGTGTTTCGCTGAAATCAATGACCGTTGTCGGTGTTGACGCACACGGTCCGGCATCCAACACCGCTTCCACCATGCCGTTAAGACGGTCGCGAAAGTCTTCCGGTTGTAATGAATCTTCATCACCCGCCAAACGCAAAGTGGAGGTAATAATCGGCGCGCCGACCGCCGCCAAAAGTCCCTGCGCGACCGGATTTGCCGGCACGCGAAACGCCACTGTTTTGCGGCGCGGATGACACAAATGACGAGACACTTTTTTGGTCGCCGTCAGTACAAAAGTATAAGCTCCGGGAATGCGCCGCTTAATCACGCGAAAGGCTGAATTATCCACCACGCCGTAATGTCCGATTTCACTCAAATCACGACACGACAAAGTAAACAAATGTTCGTCCTTCAACCCGCGCATCTGTCGCACGCGCGCCGCCGACTCATGATTTTCGGGCAAGAATCCCAGTGCATAATGAGAATCGGTCGGATACGCCACCGGTCCATTTTTTATCGCCTCTGCCGCTTGTTGTAACAAGCGCTTTTGCGGTGTTTGCGGATGAACTTCCAAAAAACGAGTCATTTTGAATCCTCCTGTTGGGCGGGCGTTAATACATAAACCGTCCCGCAATAAGGACAGGCTTGTTTCGGACGCCCATCGGACAACTGCAAAAACACACGGGGATGTCTGTCCCACTGCGCCGCCGGCGGACATGACGCCGGCAGGCGATTTGCCGGAACCGACACCGTGGAACCTATCGTGGAGCCTATTCCACTTTTGTAAGCCACGATTCGTATCCGGGACGTTTACCTGCAACACATTCAAAAAACACGGACTGCAACGCGGCGGTCACCGGACCGCGTGTTCCACTGCCAATCGTGCGTCCGTCCAACTCGCGAATCGGCGTGACTTCGGCGGCGGTGCCGGTAAAAAACGCCTCGTCCGCACAATATACCGCATCGCGAGTGATGCGCTTTTCGTGAACTTTATAACCCATGTCTTCGGCGATTTTAATTACCGATGCGCGAGTGATGCCCGACAAAACTGACGCCAATTCCGGCGTGTAAATTTCCTCGCCGCAGACAATAAACAGATTTTCACCGGCGCCTTCCGCCACCATGCCGTCCACATCCAACAATAACGCCTCGTCATAACCGTCACGCGCCGCTTCGGCGTGCGCCAGTATGGAATTGACATAATGTCCGCCGACTTTGGCGCGACACATGGAACTGTTGACATGATGACGCGCGAAAGACGAAGTTTTAACGCGAATGCCGTTTTTAATCCCGTCTTCGCCGAGATAAGTCCCCCACGGCCATGCGGCGACAATGACATGAACCGAATTATCAACCGCCGCCAGTCCAAGAGAATCCGCGCCGTAAAAAGCAAGCGGTCGGATATAACAGGAATCATAACCGTTGTCGCGCACCGCCGCGATTTGTGCGTTGTTAATGTCGTCTTCGGAAAACGGCAGCTTCATGCCGATAATATGCGCCGATTGAAAAAACCGCCGCGTATGGTCGCGAAGGCGAAATATCGCCGCGCCGCCGTTCGCCTTATAACAACGCACGCCTTCAAAAACACTCATGCCGTAATGCAATGAGTGAGAAAGCACATGCGTCGTCGCTTCGCGCCACGGCGTCATTTTCCCGTCAAACCAAATCAGCCCGTCGCGGTCGGAAATAGACATGCCCGCCATTATACCAGTGTCCCGCCCCCGCCGCCAAATGCCCTATTTTTCCGCCTCCGCCCGAGCCCATTTGGAGCCCTTTTCTTGCTCCAGCAACATCGCCGAGGCGGTTGTCAAAAACACCGCCGCATAAAACACCATAAACGCCGCCGCCATCAACAACAACGGGCGCAACATGTCCGGATGAATGGACGGCGCCCCCAGTTTTACAATTGTCGCCGGCTGATGAAGCGTGTTCCACCAATCCACCGAAAAATGAATTATCGGTATGTTCACCGCGCCGACAATCAATAACAACGCTCCCGCCCGCGCGCCCGCGTTTCTTCCCGGCAGAGAAACCGACAACGCGATATATCCCAAATATAAAAACAACAAAATCAATTCCGATGTCAAACGCGCATCCCACACCCACCACGCCCCCCACATCGGCTTCCCCCAAAACGAGCCGGATATGAGAGTCAAGAATGTAAAAGAAGCTCCCGGCACCGCGGACGCGCGTGTACATACCGCCGACACTTTCCCGCGCCACACCAAAGTCGCCGTTCCCATCATCGCCATGCAAACATATATAAACAATGACATCCACGCCGCCGGTACATGGACAAAAATTAACCGGTATCCTTCTCCCTGTTGATAATCAGGCGGCGCGGTAAATGCGCCGTACACGCCCATCACCAACAAAACACCAAACACCGCCCACAACCACGGCAACATGCCTGTTGCAAGTGCGTAAAACCCCGGCGGAGACGCCACACGCCATAATCCACGCCACGTTGACATCACCGTTGCTCCATGCCAATGCGTAACGCACCGCCCGCCGCCACCGGCAACACCGACAATGAAAAGACAAAAAACGCCAACAATAATAAAAGCGGCGCACTCTCTCCCCGCACCGCGGCGGCGGCAAAAATCACCGCCGGCAAACACAACGGCAGACTAATCAACGCTCCCAAAAAACGATTGCCGCCGCCTCCCGCCAAAAGTGCGGCGGTAAACACCGAAAACAAACTAAACACTCCCGCGCCCAACGGCATTGTCAGCGTAAGTCGGATAATCTCATCTCCACTCATGGCAAGCCACGCTCCCAACAACGGAGATACTATCGCCAACGGCACGCCAAACGCCAACCAATGCGCCGCCGTTTTTGCCAACACCAACATCGCCGCCGGTTGTCCCGACAGTAATATTTGTTCCAGCGCGCCGTCTTCGTAATCGGCGCGAAACAATGATTCTTGATTAAGTAAAGACGCAAACAACGCCATTGACCAAATCACTCCCGGTGCCGCCTCTCGCAACAACGCCGGTGAAGGTCCCAGCGCCAAAGGAAAAACCGCCGTCGCCATGACAAAAAACAACAAAGGGAAAAGCGCCGCCGCCGGATTTCGCGCCAACAACATGACATCCCGCCAAAACAACGCCGATGCGCCGCCGGCACTCATTGTTTTTCCAATCTCATTGTTTGCGCGGACGACCATTCCGGAAGCTGTTGATGAGTCGCCACCACCGCCGCACCGCCGTCCGCCAAATGCGCCGAGACAAGACCGCCCAACATTTCCCGCCCGTCGTCATCCAACGCGGTTAATGGCTCATCCAAAAACCAAATTGTCGCGCGATTAATCAACAATCGCGCCAATGCCGTCCGTCTTTTTTGTCCCGCCGACAATTGCCCGCATGGTTTGTCGCCGTTTTGTATTCCCACTTTTTGCAACGCGGCTTGCGGCGTCATCAGCGGCGGACTGTCATGCAAGGCGGCGGCAAAAGACAAATTTTCCATTGGTGTCAATTCGTTTTTGATGCCGTCCCGGTGTCCGACATACAATAAATCAGCGCGATAGTCATCGGCGGCGGCGAAAATGTTTTGCCGCCTCCACAATACTTCACCGCAATCCGGATTTGCGAGTCCGCATAAAACGCGTATTAATGTCGTTTTGCCCGCGCCGTTGGCGCCGATGATTTGTAACATCCCGCCCGCCCGCAAAACAAACGACAATCGCGCCCATAAACGTCCGCAACCCAAATCATTCACCTCCAACAAGGGCGCCTCCGCGTTCATAACTCGCCATTATATCACGCCGACAACGCGCCAATTTTGCATAAATCGGGCAATTTATGCTATAATTCCCGCATTGTCAAATAAAGCAAACAAGGAGCTGACTATGGGTGCATTAAACACACGGGATACTTATGGCTGGACTGCCAAAGCTTTACACTGGCTTTCCTTTGTCATTATTGTCGCGCTTATCGGCAGCGGCAAATTCTCCAGTTCGCTGCCGTCCGGCGATAAAATTTTTTGGATTATTGGCGCGCACAAGCAAATCGCCATTGTCCTGTTTCTTTTCGTTCTGTGTCGCCTGGCAGTCCGGTTTATCAGCACATCGCCGGAGCATATCGGCGGTTGGATGTCCGCCATGGGTGCGGGACTGGTTCATCTGCTCATCTACCTCACTCTCATGTTGCAGGTGTATATCGGCATTGCCATGTCGCAGTTGTCCGAGCGCGCGGTGTTGGTTTTTAATTTGTTTGAGATACCCGACATCACGGCTTCGTCGGATGGTTTGTTAAATTTTTGCCAATTCTTCCTGGTTTTTTCCTCCAACACGCCGGGCGGACAAATGCGCGAATTGCACACCCTGGTCGGCGATTCTATTATCGTCCTCATCGGTCTTCATATTGCCGGCGCACTTATGCACCACGTCATCTTTCACGATGACACTTTGAGACGCATGATGCCCGGTTACAAACCGTTATATCATAAAAATATTGGTACTCCACTAGAGGAACCAAAGAAAAAAACTTGACATCGCGCCGCAGTTTTGCCGCCGCCGTTTTTGGCATGATATTGGCGGCGGTGTTGGGCGGTGTTTCAGCGTTGGCAGGCATTGCCTTTTTTGAAGGCGCGGGAATTATCCATCAAATGATTGGCATCGCCCCCGGCGGCGGACAGAACTTGTTGGCGTTGGCGATCGCACCGGCGGTCGCCGGATTCTTATGCGCGTTGTTAAAGAAACATGTTAACGGCGGTTTTTGCGGATTGTCCGACACCATGTTGGCGGCACAACGCGGTGACGCACAACCATGGAAGTCATCACTCGCATCCGTTGTCGCGTCTTTTACCGCTTTCGGCGGCGGTGCCTCCGTTGGACAATACGGACCGGTCGGACATTTGGGAGGAGTCATCGGCGGTTATTTTCGCAAAAGATGGGGACGCGGAATCGGTCCCGCATGCGGAGTCGCCGCGGCAATTGCGGCGGCATTTAATGCTCCGGTCACCGGTGTTTTATTTGCGCACGAAGTCATTTTGCGTCATCATTCCGCGCGCGCATTTGCTCCGGTGGCGGTCGCCGCCATTGCAGGATACATGGTTTCGGTCGGTGTTTTCTCTCGTCCTCCGTTTTTATCCATCGGAGACATGCGTTCCGTCAACGCGGTGGATTTTGTTTTATTCGGAGTCCAAGGCGCGTTGTTCGGTGTATTGTCCGCCTTTTATTTGCGCGCAATCTTTGCCCTGGGTCGACGATTGTCCCCCCTGCCGACAATGCCTTTGTTTATTGTGGCGGGAGGTGTTTGTGGATTGTTATGGTTAATCGCCCCGGAAGCGGTGGGCGGACGTGAATTACTCCGGTTGGTGGTGGAAGACGGCATTACCGGCTGGCAAACAGCGGCGACTATCGGCGCGGTAAAAGTGGCGGCGACCATACTTTGTTTGGGCGCGGGTTTTGCCGGCGGCGTGGTGAGTCCGACACTTGTCATCGGTGCGATGACCGGTGTTTTATATGCGACAACGGCAACGGCGCTGGGTGTTTATGACGGTCCGTTGTTTGTGCCGGTGGTGTGCGGCATGATGGCGTTTGTCGCTCCGGCATTGGGCGCGCCTTTGGCGGCAATTTTGTTTGTGTTGGAGTTGTCGGGCGGCAACTATCCGCTGACACTCGCCGCCTCGTTGTCGGTGGCGTTGTCCATGTTAACCGCAGGCAAGTTGGGAAAAGGGTCGTATTATGAACAACAACTTCTCTCACGCGGCGTCAATATTAAAAACGACCGCGAGTCATGGGACCTCATGGCGGTGCCGATAAGTGATGTGCTTTCCACTCGTGACATTCCCTCCATCAACATTACGACATCCGCCGCGGACGCCGTAAAAATTATGGCGAAAGAATCGGCGTTGTTTGCATGCATTACCGGCGCGAATGACAAATACGCCGGCATCATGGATTTGGCGGCGGCAGCGCGAGGCGGTGACTCGCCCTGCGGAGAATGCATGCGAGCAATATCGCCGCTGCGTCAAACCGACAATTTGTCGGCGGCACTCCACGCCTGCGAAAACTCGGAAGATTCGTTTATTCCCGTTGTGGATGACAATGACAATTTTGTCGGCGTTCTGCGTGAAACCGATTTGTTCCACGCCCGTGACCGCTCCCGTCTTCGGCGTGTTGAAGAAACGGAATGATGTTTTT
>JAWONR010000081.1:0-12258 GCA_033865115.1 Candidatus Persebacter sydneyensis
CCTATAAGACGGAAAAGCGGCGGCATGACGGGACCGTCATTACGTCCCGTTAAAGCAGCGCGTAACGGCAAAAACAAATTCTTTCCGCGATAACCCGCCGCCGATAACTTCTCGCAAAACACCTTCCATTCCATCTCTTCATCCACCGATTCCACCGCCAGCGCGTAAAAATCCACTCCCGCTTTTTTTATTGCCGCCGCCGCTTCATCACTTATCGGCAATGACTCCGACTTCGCATTCACAACTTCCGCCCATGTTTGTATGTCTTCATATAACGCCACATTCTCGATTACCGCCTCACAAAATGATGTAAAAGACGATGTTTTTGCCATGTCCGGCACGGCGGTGGCAAACCATTCCGCGCGCTTTTCCGGTGACAGTTCCGATAAAACTCGCTTTTGCCAGTGAAAAAGATGAGATTCATCATAAACCGCCGAAGATTTGCTGACGGCGGAAAATGAAAATGATTCCGTTAACTCCCCTACCGATGCCGGAGAATCACCGGCAAAACTACAACCAACTCGCGCCAAATAATTCACCACCGCCGATGGTAAAAATCCGCGCGCGCGTAAATCTCCCAATGACAATGCGCCGCTGCGTTTGGACAACGGACCGGCTGAACCCGTTAAAAGAGGTAAATGTCCGTATTCCGGCGGAGACACCTCCAATGCCCGTAAAATCGCCAATTGACGCGGTGTGTTCGATAAATGGTCTTCCCCCCGCAAAACATGAGTGATGCCGCCTTCGGCATCATCCACCGCGTTGGCAAAAAAGAAAGAAAAACCGCCGTTTGTGCGCCGCAAAATAAAATCACCTATGTCACCGCCTCTAAAACGACATTCGCCACGGATGACATCTCTAAAATTTAATGACTGTTTGGGCATGCGAAAGCGAATTGCCGCCGCTTCGCCCGAATTCACTCTTCGCGCGCCTTCCGCCGCAGAAAGTGCCGCACAACGCCCGGAATACCGCGGCGGACGTCCAGCTCGGCGCATCGACTCTCGCTCGGCGGCGAGCTGTTCAGGCGTGCAAAAACACGGATATGCGTGTTCCGACTGTAAAAGTCGACTTAACGCGTCATCATGAGCCGCGGAAAGAGCCGATTGCCGCAATGGGCGCGAATCCGAATCACCCTCCCATTCCAACCCCAACCACGCCAAATCTTCCATAATTGCCTGAATATGACGCGGGTCGGTGCGGTCGGCATCCGTGTCTTCAATGCGCAATAACATGACGCCGGAACCCGCTGAAAGGCGGTTTAACAAGGCAGTACGGGCGTTTCCGAGATGAAGAAAGCCCGAAGGACTGGGGGCAAAACGTGTGCGACGAGAGGGAACTGTTGGCATGGGCGCGAAAATTGTATAAAATAAGGGTTTGGAATTCCAAATAAGGAGAATTTTGCCATGAAATTAGGGCTATTTGCATTTGCACTTGCACTCGCGGTAACACAAGCCGCAACAGCGGAAAATGTCGAAATGCACACCAATAAAGGTGTCATTGTCATCAAGGTGGATGAGGCGCGCGCGCCAAAAACCGCCGATAACTTTCTGCAATATGTGCGCGACGGGTTTTTTGACGGACTGATATTTCACCGGGTAATTCCCGGCTTCGTCATCCAAGGCGGCGGATTTTCGCCCGATATGAAGCAAAAACAAACACGCGCGCCTATTACCAATGAAGCTTCCAACAAAGTGAAAAACCGTAAATGGACTCTGTCCATGGCGCGCACCGCCAATCCCAACTCTGCAACCAGCCAATTCTTTATTAATCTCGCCGACAATGAAATGCTCGATTACACCGAATCCAACCCCGGTTATGCCGTGTTCGGCGAAGTCGTGGAAGGACACGAAGTCGTGGACACCATCGCCGCCGCTAAAACCGGTAATTTCGGCCATTTTCAAGATGTCCCCGAAGAAACTGTCGTCATCACAAAAGCCATTGTGGCGAAAGCGAAACAATGAAGGTCACTTTACGCACCAACTACGGCGTGATGGTCCTGGAACTGGACGCCGAAAAAGCACCGGCAACGGTTGCCAACTTCCTCCGCTATGTTAACTCCGAGTTTTACAACAATACCCTGTTTCATCGTACCATTCCCAACTTCATGATTCAAGGCGGCGGACTGGAACGCGGAATGTATCTTAAAACCACCGAAGATTCCATCCAAAATGAAGCGGCGAACGGCTTGAAAAATGCGCGGTTTACAGTCGCCATGGCGCGCCTGCCCGCGCCGCATTCGGCATCCAGCCAGTTTTTTATCAATGTCGCCGACAACGATTTCCTGGATTACACCGCGCCAACCGAAGAAGGCTTCGGCTATTGTGTCTTTGGGCGCGTCATAGAAGGCGCCGATGTGGTGGTCGCCATCAGTGAAGTGAAAACCGGTGAACGCTCCAACTATAAAGACGTGCCGGAACAAGATGTCGTGATCGAATCGGCGGAAGTCGTTGAAGAAGACGGCGCGTAACGCGCTTATCGCAGCTGATTTGCATATCTCCGCCGCACACCCGCGGCGAACCGAAGCTTTTGCCACATTCTTAAACAACGCCGTAACACATTCAAACGATGTGTATTTGTTGGGCGATGTTTTTGACGCCTGGCCGGGCGATGATTGTGATGACGACACCGCCAAAACCGTTATTGACGCCATTCTAACCGCAACACAACAAGATGTCGCCGTGCATGTGATGACCGGCAACCGAGACTTTCTGCTGGGACGGCGTTTTTGTAAACGAAGCGGCTGCCGTCTCTTATCCGAACAACATGTGGCAATATTCGGTGAACGGCGGTTTTTATTCGCCCACGGTGATGAGTTTTGCGGTGATGCAATGTATCTGTTTTATCGGGGAATTGTCCGCAGCGCCGGTTTTGCAACACTCGCGCGCATACTGCCTATCTCACAACGGCTAAAAACGGCGACACTCATGCGCCGACAAAGCCAAAAACACCGCCAAACGGCAATTATTAATCCAACAAAAGCGGCGGCGGCTCTCCGCAAACAACAATGCGAAATCTTAATTCACGGTCATACTCATGCCGCGGGAGAAGAAACATGGCAAGACGGCGGACGTGAGTTTGTCCGTCATTGTCTGCCCGACTGGGAACAAACACCCGGCGCACACTTAATTATCACCGCCGCCGGTGAAATACAAACGGCGACATAACGGCGGTTTATAACAAGGCGCTCAATTGCGCCAACTGCGGACAATGAATGTCGTATTGTTGGAGCGCGGCGTAAGTGTTGCGGACATAATCGGCGTTGCCGCCGCCGAATCCTTTTGCGCCGCGGATAATGGCTGCCGCTTTTGCCAAAGGCATCGGCGAAGCATAATGACTGCTGACCCGGCGAACGACAAAAGTCAGCGCGCGCACTTCTCGTCCGTCTGCAAGCTGCGCGCGAACAAAACGGGGATGATAGACATTGGCGAACATTTCACGGCGAAACAGGTTTTCAATCACGCGCCGTTTGCCGGCGGCGGGGAATAATACGACTCCATTGCATGAACCGCCGGCGTCCAAACCAAACACCAGTCCCGGACGCCGCACAGTGCCGCGATAATGATGAGAATGAACCGCCAAACGCCGCGTATAACCGTAAACCCGAGCCGCCAATGTTTGACGGACCCGAAAACCCGGACGCCATATTAAAGAACCATATCCAAAAATCGCCAGCGCGCCGTCTCCCGCAAGCACCATGCTTTCGGTTAAAATGCGGCGGTAAGTTTCCTTGTCCACCACGGCGGGAATGACATTTTTTGACATGACAATATTAAAAGGACTGACGCCAATTTTACCAAACCAACCGCGTGTGCTGGTGCTGGGCTCCATGCCCTCGGCGCGGTCATTGACGGCGCGCCAATATTATGCGCATCCGCAAAACATCTTTTGGCGGCTGTTAATGGAACTGTTGGGCGAATCTCCCGCGCCGACCGACTATCGCGCGCGAGTCTCCGCCGCCCGCCGCGCTCATGTCGCAGTGTGGGATGTCCTCTCATCTTGCCGCCGCGAAGGGAGTCTGGATTCATCAATTTGCCGCCAAAGTGAGTCGGCAAACGATATCGCCGGATTATTGACTGAAAAACCGTCCATTGTCGCCGTGGCACTAAACGGCGGCAAAGCGAAGGAGTGTTTTCGCCGCCATATCCGTCCGAAACATTCGCCGACAATGTTGTTTTTGCCTTCCACCAGTCCGGCGAATGCGCGCATGAGTTACTCACAAAAAGCCGCGGCGTGGCGGCAAATATTGCCGTTTTTGAGTTTGGATTAATCATGTATCCACTCGCCCGACAAATTGGCCATCGCGGACTCGCCGCACACGCGCCCGAAAACACATTGGCGGGAATTCGCTGCGCCCACAAAAACGGTTTTAAATGGGTGGAGTTTGATGTTCGTTTGTCCGCCGACAATGTCGCGGTTCTTTCACATGATGCGTCTTTGTCTCGCTGCGGCGGGATTGACGCGCGTATTCACAAAACAACCGCCGCCCGTCTTGCCGCTCTTCCGGTCAATTGCGGTTTTGACAATGTGCGCGAATGTGTGCCGAGTTTGGCGGCGACTTTTGACTTGTTGCGTGAATTAAAGATGGGTGCGGTCGTTGAAATAAAACCGCAAGACGGTGAACAAACCGCCGCCGCCATTGTGGAATTGTTGCCGCAGGCACCGTCTAATATCATGGTCAGCAGTTTTAGTATGGCGGCGCTTTTGACGGCGAGGAAATTGATGCCGAATATCCCCCGCGCCGTCAATTGCAACCTCCCGGACGATGGTGTCATGGACATGCTGACGGAAGCCGCCGCCGATAATTTACACTGTGGCGTTAACAGCGGACGAACAATTATACAAAAAGTCGCCGCCGCCGGTTACGGCGTCTATTGTTTTACCGCGGATGATGATAAAACAGCAAACCCGCTTTTTGCCGCCGGCGCGCATGGCGTATTTACCAACACCGGTGTTTCAGGTGAAGTGAATTAAACGAGGCGATGTGCGAGTAATTCGTGAAATGACAACGCACCGACAAGTTTGCCGTCTTTAACCACCGGCAAATGATTGAGTTTGTTGTCGCGCATTAACTCAAGCGCGTCCGCCGCCATCATTTCCGGCGCGATACTGCGCGGCGCGGCGGTCATGACATCGGAAACGGAGACGGTTGAGAAATCAACACCCGCCGCCACCGCGCGCCGCAAATCGCCATCGGTAAAAATGCCGCGCAACATGCCGTCTTCCGCCGCCAACACCATTCCCATGCGTTTGCCGGTCATCTCCACCAACGCCTGGGCGAAAGAACAATCAGAACCAACAACGGGAATGTCGTCATCACTCCGCATGACATCGGAAACGCGCAACAACAATCGCCGTCCCAACGTTCCCGAAGGATGTGAACGCGCGAAATCTTCGGCGGAGAATCCGCGCGCCGAAAACAATGCCACCGCCAATGCGTCCGTTAATGCCAACGCCGCCGTGGAACTCGCAGTCGGTGCGAGATTAAGCGGACATGCTTCCTTCTCCACGCGAACCACCAATGCAACGGCGGCTTCGCGCGCGAGAGATGACTCACCGCTGCCGCAAATGGCGATGATTGACGCCTCTTTTCGCCGCGCCGCCGGCAATAAATCCAACACTTCACGACTTTCACCGGAATGTGACAACGCCAACATGACATCTCCGGAGGACAAAACTCCCACATCTCCATGACCGGCTTCCGTTGGATGCATATAAAACGCCGGCGTGCCGGTGGACGCCAAAGTCGCCGCCGCTTTGCGCGCAATGTGTCCGGATTTGCCAACTCCCGTGCAAACCGTCTTGCCCCTGCAGTCCAATAACATTTGAACCGCGCGGATGAAAGAATCACCCAAACCATCGTGCGTCGCCAATATGGCTTCGCGCTCCGCTTCCAACACTTCACGCGCCGCCGCTATCCAACTTTCGCTCATTGCCAGTATGCGGACGCTTGCTGGACGGAATCGGCAATGGGCTCGACATACGGACGACCGCCGATAAAATAATGCGGCAGATTGCGAATGTACACTTTCGCCGCCGATTCCGTGTCATAAATGCCAAAAGACACCACAAACCGGTCTTGTCCGCCGACTTTCACCGGATACACCAGCATGTTGCGCAACGGATAATACTCGGCAAAATGACGCAAAAAACGCTCTATCAAAATGCCGCGCTCCTGCTCCACCGTGAGCAAACGCGCCGTCCAACCCTGTTTCGGATTTTCCATCCATGTCTGAGTCGCGTTTAAACGCGCGCGCAAATAACTCGTCCCCGGCATCCACGACCATTTTTTGTTGTCCAACAATGTGGGACTCGTCACCGCGCCGGTTTCCGGTGTTGTAATTTTATCCTGATAATTTCCCCTCCCGTCATGCACCACGGCGGCGGAATAAATCTCCTCGCCCAAAGATTCACTGTCAAGTCTGGCTTTGTCCTTGTCCATCTCGCTAACCAATGACGCCAAAGACTCTTCCGGTGACAACTCCGGTTTGTCCGCCAACTTCGGCGAGGACTGAGGCTTGGGCTCAACCTTCTGCTTTGACACCGGTTCGGGTTTCGGCTTCGGCTCCGGTTTTGGCTTTGGTTTCGGCTCCGGTTTTGGTTTCGGTTTCGGCTTTTTCTCGGCTTTTAATTTCTCCTCCCGCTTTTGTTTTTCCGCCAATAACGCCGCCACTTGTTCCACCAGCTCCGGAGAAGCAACTGTCATCACCGCCGTTTGAATCACCGTATGCACGACCGGCTCCCGCGAAAAGTCAACCGGAATGCCGGCATCCAACCATGAAGTCTCCAACAATGCATCGGTGATTTCCGACAATGTCACTTCAACCTCTTTCGGCAATTCAACAATCTCCTCCGATGGCACTGCAATAATTTTCGTTAACGATGTTCCAGTGTCATTCACCGAAAACGACTCAATTGTCAGCGATGATTGGATGACATCCTCCGCCACCGCCTCGTCCGTTAACGAAACAAACTCCACCGACCCCGTCTCCACCACTTCCGTCTCCATTGATTCGGGCTCCGCCGTTTCCAACTCCGCCACTTCCGTCTCCACCGATTCGGTTTCCACCGCTTCCACCGAGTATTCCGTTCCGGGCGCGGATGATGAACCTTCGCCGGTGGGTGAATAGGTATAACCCACGGTGCCCAACACCGCAACCAACACCGCGCCGGCGGCAATGGCGGCGCTTAAGCGCAGGCGACGCTCACGCGCCCGCACCTCCGCCGGAGAACGATAACGCATGCGACTGAAATTAACGTCTTTAACCGCCCGTTGTACGTCGTAATATTCCACTTTGTCCGAGCTGCGTTCAAACGCCGACAACAAAGATTTGTCGGCAAGCACATTAATGCGCCGCGACAATCCCTGTGACACCTCCACCAGCGTGCGGTAAGTGTCTTTCTGGAACAACTCGCCGCCGCTGTAACCGGCGGCATGCAGACGGGTGGAAATATATTCGCGAATGTCGTCATGACCGAACGGCTCCAATTTAAGCGACACCGTGATGCGCTCGCGCAACTGTCGCATTTCCTGTTGCGATAATTTGTCGGTTAACTCAGGCTGTCCGAACATGACAATTTGTAAAAGTTTGTTGCGTCCGGTCTCCAAATTGGACAACAAACGGATTGCCTCCAAAGAAGTGTCGGGCATGGCCTGCGCTTCATCAATCAACACCACAACCCGCTGTCCCTCTGAATGGCGTTGTATCAGATGATTTTGCAACTGCCGCATCGCCCCCGTTTCAGATGTGAGTTTGACCTCCAACTCTTCGCAAATGTGCTCCAAAATCTCCTGTCCGGAAAAACTGGGGTTGGCGACATACGCCAGTTCAATGTTTTTCGGCAGGTTTTCGGTCAGCGTGCGCAACAACATGGTTTTGCCGCTGCCGACTTCGCCGGTGACCATCATAATCCCCTCGCCGGACTCTATGGCGTATTTCAGAGCGTGTAAAATCTCGCCGCGCCGACCGCCGCCGTAAAAGAAATCAGCCGCCGGGGTAATCTTAAAAGGCGCTTCACGAAGGCCAAAATGTTTGAGGTATAAATTCATAACGATAATTCCATATTAGACAAACGATTAAACTCCTGTTCCGACAATGACAACATCGCCGCCGCCTTTGCCGCGTCACCGTTGCAACGCGCAAGCGCGCGACGGGCGACAACCGCGCAAAGCTCATCAACCGCCGGGCGCAACTCGCCGCGACGGTCCAACAAATCATCGGCAAATCTCCGCATCTGTCGAGCATGCGCGGCGTGAACATCAGTGTCGGCGGAACAAAACTCCTCCGCCACCGCGTGTTCATCAACCTCGCCACCGCCATATTTTACCTGCAAACGCGCGACAATGTTGCGTAATTCACGAATATTGCCCGGAAAATGATAGTCATTCCACCGCACACGGGCGGATTCGGAAAAAGTAAAAGGCGGTGTTTGCATGTCGGCGGCGACACGATGACGAAAATGCTCCAACAACAACATGCGGTCTTCGCCCAACTCGCGCAACGGCGGCGTCTGCAGGGTAAACGCGCTGATGCGATGATATAAATCACGGCGAAAACCGTCATCATGCAAACCCCGGTTGCTCGCCGCAACAATTCGCGCCGCGCATTGACGAGGAGAGGTTTCACCGACCCGCTGATATTCACCGGTCTCTATCGCGCGCAACAATCGTCCCTGTGTTTGCGGCGACAAATCACCAATTTCATCCAAAAACAAAGTGCCGTCATCGGCGTCTCCCAACATGCCGGCGGACGCCGCCTGAGCACCGGTAAACGCGCCTTTGGCATGTCCAAACAAAGTCGGCTCCGCCAAGTGGTCGGGAATGGCGGCGCAATTCACCGGTAAAAAAGGACGTCCGGGACGTCCGTTTTCATGCAACGCCCGCGCGACCAATTCTTTTCCCGTGCCGGTTTCTCCCGCCACCAACACCGGAAATGAAGACGGCGCAATTTGTTTAATGTCGGCGCGGAGTTTTCGCATTGACGGTGATTCACCGACCAATCCCAAGTTGTTGCGCGAACTTTGTAAAAGACGACGACACGACAACAGAGTCTCACGCAAAGTCTCCGGCGCACATGGTTTCTCGACATATTCCCCCGCGCCCAACGCCCGCGCGCGTTGTGCATGACGACGTGACTCCTGTCCGGACACCACGACAATCGCACAGTCCGCCGACGCCGCCTGCAACAAACGAATCGCCGTAAAACCTTCATCCGGACGGTGCGGAGACGGCGGCAGTCCCAAATCAACCAATGCATAATCGGGCGGCTGCGGCATTTGTCTTAAGGCGCTTTTAACTTCACTTACATTGCGCGCGCCGACAATGTCAAACTCTTCACCAAACCAACCGCCGATTAAATCCTGAATCACCGGGTCGTCTTCCACCAATAATAATGAAGGATTAGCCATCAGCAAGATATACAACGCCGTCCGACACCTCCACCGGATAAGTTTTAAGCGGTGATTCGGCTTCTTCCACCGGCTCTCCGTCTTTCAGACGCCATGTCCAAAAATGTAAACAACATGTAATGTTGCCGTCCATCACTTCGCCGTCCGCCAACGGCGCTTCTTGATGCGGACACAATCCCTGAACGGCGTAACACTCGCCGTCCGCCCGTACGACGACAATCGGCTCGCCGTTTGGTCCTTCGCATTCCAACGGCGTGTTGTCTTCCAACTCGTTTTCTTTGCACAGTTCAAACATTATGATTCTCCTTCCGATGATTCGGTCTCCAAAGCAAATAATTCACCAACAGATTCAACAAACGGCTCATCCGCCGCGCCGGCAAGCGCGCGTAATGAGGCAACATCGCGCAAATAAGTGTAACGCGTCCGGCGAAGCTGTAAACGCGCATTAAACAATGTTTCTTCAGCATCCAACACATCGGCAATGACTCTCACACCGCCTTCATAACCCGCCAAAGTCGCCTCCAACGCCGCCGCCGCCGCTTCTTCCGCCGCCGCCAATGCCTCGCCGCGAGACCGCGCCAATGCCGCACGTCCGTGTAACTCTCGCGCGCGCAACTCTTCATTGCGCAAAACACTTAACAAACTCTTGCGAGCCGCCTCCAAAGTCGCCTCCGCCCGTCTTGCTTCCGCAGTTGCCTGTCCGCCGGTAAATAATGACTGCTCCGCGGACAATGCAACATCTTCACGGTGTTCCGACAATCCCCCCTTGGTGTTAACTCGAAAACTCAAAAAAACCCGCGGATAAATCGCCCGCGCCGCGGCTTTGTCAAACAATTCCGCCGCTTCAACATCGGCGCGCGCCGCCGATGCAAAAAAAGAATCCTTCCCCACCTGAGCCAACCACTCGCCCAACGGCGCCAATGACTGAAAACTATTCAATGATTCTTCTATCAACCGTCCCTCACGTCCGCGCATGCCGCTGATGTTGTAAAGACGGTCTTGCACAAGCCGCCAGTCATGACGGTTTTGTAACAAGTCGGCGCGTAACGCCGCCAATCTTGCTTCGGCGTCCAACACATCCACAACCGTGCCGGCGCCGGCTTCGGCAAAAGAACGCGCGCGTCCGAGTTGCTCTTTTGCCAGCGCAATGCGAGCTTCAGTTAAACGAACCACATCGCCCGTTAAATGCAAATCCAACCATGTCGCAATCACCGTAAGCCGTAATGCCTGTTCCTCGCCGGCATAACGCAAACGCGCCGCCTCCACTTGTTGTTTGCGCGAATGATAGTTTGACCACAACGGCAGATGAAAGAGTTGCTGTGTGAGTGACACATTCACATCACGCTCGTTGCCGTTGTTGCCGTCTGTTTCCAACACTTTGCTCGCGCCGACATTAACCTGCGGCAACAACGGCGCCAATGCCACGTCTTCATCCTGCTCGGTCGCCGTCAAGGAAGAACGCCGCGCCGCCAGTCCCGGATTGGTGCCAATCGCGGCGCGTGTCAGCTCCGGCAGTGAGCCGTAAGGAAAAAGTCCGGTGCCAAAAGCCGACACCGCAACACTCATCGCCGTCAACAGTGCGGCGGACAACAAAAAACGACGAGCGACGTTTTTGGTCATGTGATTAAAATGAGAATTGAGACCGTCCGGGCGCGTTGTCCAACAGCGCAAGATGAGTTTCCAAAATATCACGGTGCAACAGGATTTCCGCCGATTGTTTGGTGAACAATGTTAATGTCATCGCCGGCGCCTTTCCCGTCACCGCCAAAAGCCGTCCGCCGTCTTTTATGATGTCCCAAAACTCGGAGGCAACAACCGGCGTACCGCCGGTTAATACAACGGCGTCAAACACTCCATATTCCTTTTTATCAACACCGCGTGCGCCGTCTCCCTTTAACACTGTTGCGTTGGGATGCGGTGCGAGTCGTGTCGCCGCGTTTTCCGCCAACTCAGGAACGATTTCCAGGGTCATCACCTCCCCCGCCATTTGTGCGAGAAGTGCGGCGAAGAATCCGCTGCCACATCCGACATGCAAAACACGTTCATTGTTTTGAGCCGCCAACGCCTGCAACATGCGCGCTTCCAACTTTGGCTCCAACATGTGTTGTCCGAAACCGAGAGGCAGGGCGACATCCGCATACGCGAGCGAGCGCAAAGACGGCTCGGCGACAAAATCTTCGCGCGCCGTTTTGCGATATAGAGTCAACACTGTTTCGTCCAATACATCCCACGGACGAATTTGTTGTTCTATCATGTTAAAACGTGTTTGTTCGTTCATTTTTCCGGATGCCGCCCTCTTTTTTTGCGGTGCCGAGAAGAGGACTCGAACCTCCACAGGACTTTCGCCCCACTAGGGCCTGAACCTAGCGCGTCTACCAATTCCGCCATCTCGGCTTGCCAGCTAAAGGCGTATTTTATTATAATAACGGCAAATCCCATAAACTTCGCAAAATTGCCCATGTCTGATGACTTCTTCACCGTGCTGGAAACCGCCTCGCCCGGCACTCGCCGGGGGCGCGAGATATTCACCGCCCTGCGCTTCAATTCTCAGGGATTGGTGCCTGTCGCCGCCCAGTGTGCGGACAGCGGGCAACTGCTGATGCTCGCGTGGATGAACCGCGAAGCACTGGAAAAGACGCTGGAAACCGGGCAAATGGTGTATTTTTCGCGCCGCCGCAATGCGCTCTGGAGAAAAGGCGAGACCTCCGGTCATTATCAGCAGCTGGTCGCCATGTTTGCCGATTGTGACGGCGATACCCTCCTGGCGAAGGTCAAACAAACCGGTCCCGCCTGTCATACCAACCGCCGCTCCTGCTTTTATTTACGGCTTGACGCCGACGGCGCCACGGTCAC
>JAWONR010000082.1:0-8223 GCA_033865115.1 Candidatus Persebacter sydneyensis
TTTTGTGAGTTGTTTTTGAGTTGCTTTTCAGTTGTTTTTTTGAACAGTGACAAGTTATTCCTTCAATTTGCCGTCCATAAGCGTTGTTTGCCGCGAGGTCTTTACCGCCAACTTTTCATCATGACTTGCGACAATTATCGCGGTTTTATTTTCGGCGGCGGCGTCCAACATCATGCCAAAGACGGTATCCGCGTTTTTTCGGTCTAAATTACCGGTTGGTTCATCCGCCAAAATACACGCCGGACGTCCGCTCATTGCGCGCGCCACGGCGACTCTTTGACGTTCGCCTCCGGACATTTGCGAAGGCGTTTTTTCGGCATGAGACTCCAATCCCAACAGTTTTAGACTCTCCATCGCGGCGGTCATGGCTTCATCTCTCGGACACCGGCGAATCAAAAGCGGCATGGCGGCGTTTTCCAACGCGGAAAACTCGGGCAACAACAAATGAAACTGAAAAACAAAACCCAACATGCGATTACGCCATTCCGCCTCGTCTTTTGGAGTCAAATCCGACCATTTTTTACCGCCAACAGAGACACTTCCGCCGTCCGGCACATCCAATCCTCCCAACAAATGCAACAAAGTGCTTTTGCCGGAACCGGATGCTCCGGAAACCGACACTGTCTCACCCTGCGCCACAGAGAATGACACACCGAGCAATATCGGCGTATTGTCAAACGATTTTTGCAGCTCGTCTGCGACAATCGCCGGCGGGTTATTCATGCCGCAATGACTCGGCGGGAGACAATCGACCACTCCGCCAAGCCGGATAAACCGCCGCCGCCAATGAGGTAAAAAACGCCATCATCGCCACCACCACAACATCACCCAATAAAATCTCGGACGGCAAACGACCCAATTGATAAACATTTCCCGGAAACAATGAATATCCAAACAATCCCTCCACCCACGCAACAATGGCTCCCGCATTCGCCGCCAACGGCAAACCCATCGCCAAACCACAAACAACTCCGCCGCCGCCGATTAACATCCCCTGTAATAAAAAGATGCGCATAATGCCTCCGCCGTCCGCGCCCATCGCGCGTAAAATGGCAATCTCTCCCCGCTTGTTGCGCACCATTGTCACCAACGCCGATACAATGTTAAACGCCGCCACCATGATTATCAAAGTCAAAATCACAAACATCGCACGCTTCTCCAAAGCCAGCGCGCGAAACAAAGTCCCATGACTGGTCGTCCAATCCACCAACAAAACACCGGGCAGACTCTTCTCCGTCAATTCATTCCGAATTTCGGGCGCGCGAATGATGTCATCCAACCGCAACCGCACTGACGACACCGCATCTCCCATCCGATAAATCTTTTGCGCGTCTTGTATGTGAATATACGCCAAAGATGAATCAAACTGATGTACGTCCGCATGAAATATCCCCGCCACTTCAAAACGCCGCAAACGAGGCAAAAATCCCACCGCTGTCAGTCGTCCTTTTGGCGCCATTAACATGACATGTTCGCCTTTTGTGACTCGCAACTTATTTGCCAGTCCGCTCCCCAAAAATATCTTAAACGAGCCTGGTGAAAGATCTTTCAACTCGCCCGATTGTAAATGTTGCGCCACTTTATTAACATCAATTTCGCGCTCCGGCAAAACACCATGCACCAATGCACCGCGGGCGTTGTCTCCGGAGACCAACAATGCCTGTTCTTGAATATTCGGCGCGGCGGCGACAACTGAAGGATGCTCCAAATATGAATCCGCCGTGGCGCGCCAGTCAGTAAGTCCGGTGTTGCCGCCCACTGCTTCCATGTGAGAGGCGACACTTAAAATGCGCTCCCGTAATTGAGTCTGGAAACCGCTCATCACCGCCAACACCGTCAACAACGCGGCAACGCCCAGTGCAATTCCCGCCATGGATAAAACCGAAACAAAAGACACAAAACGGTCATGCTTTCCGGTCATGGTAAATCGAAAACCGACAAATAACTCGTAAAACTTCAAAACATTCTCCGCGCCGGGTTAAATTGAGTCCGCGGAGCCAAAAACACGTTCCAAAGTCTGTAAAAACTCGTCCGCCGACTGATATCCATGAACCTGCAACGGCAACGGCCTTCCGCCGGGTTTGAAAAACAACATCGCCGGCGGACCATATAAATTAAACTGTTCCAACAACGCACTCGCATCTTCATCATTTGAAGTCACATCCGCGCGCAACAAAGTCATTTGTTTCAGACGTTCATGCACTCGCGCATCGGTAAAAGTCCATCTTTCCATCTCCTTACAAGACACACACCAATCAGCATAAAACTCCAACATCACCGGACGAGTGGAACCGGACAACGCCTGAGACAATGTCTGCGGTGAATTAGTCGGCACAAACACAAGTGATTCTTGTTTCACACTCCCGTTCCTGTCGGCAAAATGCGACAATGGAGCCAATGGGTCACGTCCGCCTCCCGCCGCGCCGACAATCATCGCCGCCCCCCACAACAATGCCACAACCGCCGCCGCCTTCGCCGCTCGGACACCACTGTATAAAATTACGCCGGCAAAGATTGCCAACGCACCGTATAAAAACAATCCCACCGCCTCCGGTAATAATGAAGACACCACCCACACCGCCGCGCCCAAAAGCAGGATTCCAAGAAGTTGATTAATGTCATTCATCCATTCACCGGCTCGCGGCAGAAAATGTTTGCCGCCAATCCCGGCGACCGCCAACAAAACACTCATTCCCAAAGACAAAGAAAACAACGCCGCCCCGCCTGTTAATGCGTCTCCGGTTGTGCCAATATACGCCAACGCACCAATCAATGGCGCGGCGACACACGGACTCACAATCGCCGCCGACAATGCGCCCATCATAAATGCGCCGCTGCCCAATTGTTTCCGCATGAAAGCCGGCGGACGTAATTCATACCAACCAAACATGGAAAGTGACAATCCGATAAAAATTACCGCCGTCCCCCACAACACCGGCGGTTGTTGTAAAAGCGGAGCCAACAATCTCCCGGACAAACCGGCGATGACTCCCAATGCGGTGTACGTTACGGTGACTCCGGCAATATAAGCCGCCACCCGGGACAATTTCCGATTCCGTCCGCCCTCTCCCGCCGTCACCGCCAACAATATCGGCACCATCGGCAACACACACGGCGTAAATGACAACAACAAACCAAAACCAAAAAACGCCGCCATCACTCCCCACAATGAACGTTCAACAATTATCGCCGTCGCAGTCGCCGCATCACCGTCAACATTCTCCGCGCCGCCGAACGTGTTTGCCGTGTCCGGCACGCTTATTGACGCTCCGCCGCCTTCGGTGTCCAACAATGCCACATGCGTCTGCGGCGGATAACATATTCCCAAAAGCTTGTCGCATCCCTGTGTGATGACTTTAAGTTCAAACTCTCCGTCGCCTTCCACCTGCGCGTGCAATGTCACGCCGTGATAATAAATGCCGACTGTTCCAAACAACGGGTCGTCAAACTCTTCGGACTGCGGCAGAGGCAGGTTAAAGACTTCAAAACCGGGAGTGTCGGTGGTGAGGATAAACCGGTCTTCGTACAAATAATAATCATCACTGATCTCAAAAACCGCTCGCACCGTATGCCCGTCATTGTCGGCGTGAAAGAGAAACACCTCTTCCGGCGGCAATGGGTCGGTGCGAACCTGCGCCGCAACGGATGAGGCGACAAACAACACTGCAAAAAGCGTGATTATTCTTCGCATTCTTCTCTCAGCCATTTTAGGTAATCGGGGAGCCCGTCTGTAATTGGCAGAATGATTAGCTCCGGGGTGTCAAACGGATGCCAGCGGGTGATGGCTTCTCGGAGGGCGGGGACTTTCTCGGGGATGGTTTTGATGAGCATTGGAGTTTCTTTTTCTTCTTCTATTTTTCCCTGCCAGCGATAAACTGAGGCACATGGGGTTAAAATATTAACGCATGCGGCAAGCCGCCCGTTAATGAGCCGTCTCGCGATGTCGCGGGCGGTCTCTTCATCGGGGGCGTTGCAAAACGCGGCCACCGCCGCATGCTCGGAAAACGAATATGCCATTGATTATTTTAATTTTACTACTCGCGGCGCCACTTTTGGACATTTTTCTCGCCATAAGTTGGCTTTTTGCCTCTCCGTTGGCGGCGGGGGCATACTTGGCGGCGACTATGCTGGCAGGCGCACTCATGCTCAAATTCGCCAAAATTGGCGCGGTAGGGGCGGCAAATATGCTTTCCCGCCATAACGCCGCCATTTTTGCCGTCCTCGGTTTTGTCAGAGTCGGTGTCGCCGGCGGGTTATTGTTCTTTCCCGGCTATCTCAGTGATGTTCTGGCAGTCATACTCTTATGTCTGCCCGGGAAGTGGTTTCCCAAGCCGCCGCCGGAACAACAAGATGACAATGCGCCCCTGGAAGCAAAAGCCGAAATCGTGCGAGATGAACGAAATGTCGGCGACAATTGACAAAAAACAAGTCCGACGGGCGTTTTCGCGACACGGCGGAGGCGGAGACCTCACCTCTGAGATCGCGGACAGACTGGCGGCACGATTGGAGGAAATTGACATGTCTCCAAAATGGATTGTGGATGTCGGTGGAGACGGTAAAACTATGCGTGAACGTTTTCCCAACTCAAATGTTGCGGCGGCGGACTTTGCCCTTCCTCGTCTTCGTCCGCAAGCTCATGTCTTTCGCGCGCTGGCGGACGCCGAATGTCTGCCTTTCGCCGATGCTTCAACCGATGTTGTATGGTCAAACTTGTGTTTTGACTGGACGGACATTAAAAAAGCGCTGGCGGAAGCGGCGCGTGTTTTGCGTCCGCGTGAAGGATTGTTAATTTTCAGCATGTTGGGACGCGACACTCTCCGCGAAGCTCGCGCGGTATTTTCTTCCGACCGTTTTCATGAGTTTCTGGACATGCATGACATAGGCGACATGTTGTCACACGGCGGATTTTCGGAGCCGGTGTTGGAAACCGAGCACATTACGCTGACTTACGCCGACGCCCGTGCCGCCATGCGCGAGATTCACGAAGCGGGATGCGGTTGTGCCTTGACTTCGCGCGCGCGCGGACTGACGGGCAAAAACACATGGCAAAAAGCAATGACTGAATATGCGAAACAATTCTCCGACAATGACGGACGAGTGCCGGCGACTTATGAAATCATTTACGCCATTTGTTGGCGCGGAGACGGCGGTGAAAAAGTCGTTCATATTGTCCCGCGTTAATTGGTGATGGTTTTCCGAAAGAAACTCTCGTTTGTCACTCTCGGTTAACCTCGCGGGTGATGTTTTTTATGCATTTCGCTCAATCGGTGAACGGCAATATGGGCGTATATTTGCGTGGTGGAGATGCTCGCATGTCCCAGCATCATTTGCACCGCGCGCAAATCGGCGCCGTGATTTAACAAATGAGTCGCAAATGCATGCCGCAATGCATGCGGAGACGGCGCGTGTCGCAAACCGGCTTGTCGCGCATAACGTTTAACCAAAAGCCAAAACATTTGCCGACTCATCGCCGCGCCGCGATTGGTTAAAAACAACGCATCACTCGGACGGCGCAACATTCGCGGACGCGCCTCCGACATATAACGGGACAACAACGCCGATGCCTGGGCATGAAACGGCACGATTCGCTCTCGCCCGCCTTTGCCGGTTAACCGGACGCATTCCATATCCATGCGTAATGCGCGAACATCCAAACCCGTGAGTTCCGACACTCGCAGTCCGCTGGCATACATAAGTTCCAACATGGTTTTATCCCGCAAACCGGCGGGAGTTGTTTCATCGGGTGCGGAAAGCAGGCGCATGATTTCTTCTTCATTCGGCACAACCGGCAACGGACGTCCGCGGCGCGGCGCGGCAACCGGCGCGGTTGGCGCATCTTCGCGCACGCCGGTGTCTTGTAAATAGCGATAAAAACGGCGATATGCAGACAATCCTCGCCGCACTGATGCGGCGCTTTTTTCGCGCCGAGTTAATTCCACCATGTAAGATTCAAGTTCCGCGGTTGTCGCCACGGAGAGTGTTTTGCCTTGTGAAGATAAGAATGTCGACAATGCGCGCAGGTCGGAACTATATGCGGTTACGGTTTTGTCACCGCAGCGTTCGGAAAACAGCAGATAATGACAAAACGCCTCTATCGCCGCGTCATCGTCTTCGATATTCATGCACTTTCATATTCCAAAAGCGCGGTTTTGATGTGTGACTCATCGCCTTCAGCGCCCATAAAACCGCCGAGTCCGTCCGCCGCCACCACTCGATGACACGGCACCAAAAAAGGAATCTCATTGGCGCGACATGCTCCGCCGACCGCCCGTGCTGAAGAACGAATTTCATGGGCGATTTCACCGTAAGTGCGTGTTTGTCCGCCGGGAATGTTTTGAATGGCGGCGCGTGTTTTGCGTTGATGTTCGGTTTTCGCCGATATTAGAGGCAATTCAAAAACAAAACCGCGCGGTTTGCGGCAATACGCCTTAATTTGCCGCGCCGTCTCTTCTGCCAGCATATTTTTCGGTTTTAGTTCCTTTGCCGGATGTTTAAGATATTCGACATGAATAATATGATATTCATCACAATGAACGGCAATAATCCAACAGTGCTTGCCGATTTGCAAGCGTTGTTTTAGTTGCCATTCCATATTCACGGTTTTTTCAGCACCGTATCGCGCCAATAAACATCGCCGCGGGTGATGTGTCCGTTAACACCGATTTCCCAGCGGGTGCGCACCGGGTCGCTGTAGTTAAAATAAAGTTTGTCGTTATGCACCGTCCATGCTTCCGGGTCGCCAAACGCCTGCGCCTTATGAGATGCCGCATAAGCACAATGTCCGCCGTATTGCGGCGTATATTTTGACGGCTCTTCAACAAACGCCCGGCGGTTGTCATCATTGACAAAATGCCATGTTTTACCGTCATACTCGGCGACATAACGGACATCACCGCGCACGGCTTCGCCGTCTTTGTCGTCTTTGCCAAAATACGCCACCACGTCATAACCGTCCGCGCCCAATCCGCTGTCATATTCATACCACACTTCTTCGGAGGCGGCAGGTTTGGTGTCATCCGCCGTTGCTGCTGTCACCGCCGACAACATGGCAATTATTAAAGTTAAAGTAATATTTTTCATGGACATAATCTCCTGGTTCAATTGTATTATAAATCGTTTCGGCGGCGTTATTCGCTCACTCGCAGATTGCGCTGACGGGAGGCAACGGCGTCCGCCAGTTCCGCCAGCATGGTTTCCGTAGTTTCCCAACTGACACAGGCGTCGGTGACGCTTTGTCCATAAACCGCCGCTTTGCCTTGGACAATCTCCTGACTGCCTTCCACCAAATTACTTTCAATCATTGCGCCGATGATTCGCATATCGCCGGCGGCGATTTGTTTGGCGAGTGCGGACGACACTTCCGGTTGGCGGCGATGGTCTTTGTTGCTGTTGGCATGCGAACAATCAACCATGACTCGCGCCGGCAAACCCGACTTTGACAAAACGGCGGCGGCGGCGTCAATGCTTTCGGAGTCGTAGTTTGGACCTCCGTTACCGCCTCGCAAAATAATATGGCAGCTTTTATTGCCTTTGGTGGCGGAAATGGCCGACCGTCCGCCCCGCGTCACTGACAAAAAATGATGAGGGCGACTGGCGGCACTCACGGCATCGGCGGCGATTTTAATGTTCCCTTCGGTGCCGTTCTTAAATCCCACCGGACATGACAGTCCCGACGCCAATTCACGGTGACTTTGGCTTTCGGTGGTGCGCGCGCCGATGGCTCCCCAGCCGATTAAATCGGCGTAATATTGCGGAGAAATGACATCCAAAAACTCGGTGCCACATGACAATCCCATGCGATTAATGTTCAACAATGCTTCGCGCGCCAGTCGCAGTCCTTTGTTAATATTGTAAGAGCCGTCCAAATCCGGGTCATTTATCAGTCCTTTCCAGCCGACGGTGGTGCGCGGTTTTTCAAAATAGACGCGCATGATGACCATCAGTCGTTTGGCGTGTGTTTTTGCCGCCTCCGCCAATTTTGCCGCATATTCCACCGCCGCCGCCGGGTCGTGAATTGAGCATGGTCCTGTCACCACCATCAGTCGGTCATCGCCGCCGTGGATGATTCGTTCTGCGGCTTTTCGCGCGCCGACAATATGCGAGGCGACTTCGGCATCCGCCGGCAACTCATCCAGCAGTGCCTGCGGCGCGGTCAATTCCTGCGTCTCTGTAATGCGAATATCCGAAATTTCAGTCATAAGACGCCTATTTTACCCCTTTTAG
>JAWONR010000082.1:8323-10692 GCA_033865115.1 Candidatus Persebacter sydneyensis
AAAAAGTACCCCGCCGCGGCACGAAGCAAGTGGCGGGGGGAAAACCAGAATTCAAGTTAACCCGTATTATACCAAAAATTCATCAAAAATTCAAATTTCACAAAAATATTTTTTAAATATGTGTCATATCCGCACTCGGCACATTACGCCAAAAATCGGCTTATAATTCCCGTCATGTCTAAAACCTACATTCTCGCCGCCCGCCGCACGCCTTGCGGAACATTACTGGGTGAATTATCGTCATTAAGCGCGCCGCAATTGGGCGCGGTCGCATTACGCGCCGTCATTGCCGATGCTCCCGACACCACCGATGATATTGAAGAAATATTGATGGGTTGCGTCCTACCCGCCGGCATTGGACAAGCTCCCGCCCGACAAGCCGCGCGCATCGCCGGTTTATCCGATTCCGTCCCTGCGACGACGATTAATAAAATGTGTGGTTCGGGCATGAAAACCGTCATGCAAGCCGATGATGCCATCACCGCCGGGCGTCTTAAAGTTGTCGCCGCCGGCGGAATGGAAAGCATGAGTCGCGCGCCGCATTTACTCGCCGGCGGAAGACGCGGCATTCGCTTGGGCAACGCCGATGTTTCCGACCACATGTTAATTGACGGATTGCGCGATGCTTACGAAGACAAACTCATGGGCGCTTACGCCCAAGACACCGCCGACAATTTGGGATTTTCGCGCGAAGAGATGGACGCATTTGCCATTGAATCCACTTTACGCGCGCGCGCCGCATTTGAGCGCGGAGATCTGACGGAGGAAATGGCGCCGGTGACAGTTGTCATTCGCGGCAAAGAGCACAAAATCATTCGCGATGAACAGCCTCCAAAATCGGACATTGACAAAATTCCAACATTAAAACCGGCTTTCGCCAAAAACGGCACAATTACCGCCGCCAATTCCAGTTGTATTTCGGACGGTGCGGCGGCATTAATTTTAGCGGAGGAAGAATACGCGAAAAAACACAAAACACCTCCCATTGCGCGCATTGTCGCGCAAGCCACTCATGCGCGCGCGCCGAAAGATTTCACCATTGCTCCCGGCGGCGCGGTGGCAAAAGTGCTCGCCTCTGCGGGTTGGACGGTGGCACAAACTGATTTGTTTGAGATTAACGAGGCATTTGCCGTTGTCGCCATGGCCGCCATGCGCGAACATGACATTCCGCATGAGAAAGTGAATATTCACGGCGGCGCGGTCGCTGTTGGTCATCCGGTTGGCGCTTCGGGCGCGCGCATTATTGTTTCTTTATTAACGGCGTTGCAAAAACGCGGCGGACAACGGGGAGTTGCCTCACTGTGCATTGGCGGCGGCGAAGCCACGGCGGTGGCGGTGGAACTATGCCGATAATCACTCGTCGTCATGCCGCCGGTAAAAGATTTATCGGCGAGATTATTTTGGACAATCCCGCATCATTAAACGCGCTGGCACCGGACATGGTGGGCGACATGCGCGCGCGTTTGAACGAATGGCAAAAAGACGATGACATTGCCGCGGTTGTCGTGCGCGGGACGGGGGAGAAATCGTTTTGTGCCGGCGGAGATGTGCGTTTTGTATACAACGCCTTGTGCGAAAACTCATCTGAAAAAGCGGCTCAATATTTCGCCGATGAGTATCTTTTGGATTACGCGGTTCATTGTTTTGGCAAACCGATTGTCGGCTGGGGCGGCGGCATTGTCATGGGCGGCGGCATGGGTGTTTGGCAGGGATGCAACTTACGCGTTGCGGCGACACACACCAAAATCGCGATGCCGGAGGTCAAAATCGGATTTTTTCCGGATGTTGGCGCGTTGTTTTTTATGCGCCGTTATCATGGCGCGCCGGCGACAAGTTTCTTTTTGGGTTTGTCGGGAGCGGTGTTAAACGCGGCGCAAGTGTCGGACATCGGCGCCGCCGATTTTATTTTGCCGTCTGATGCTTATGACTCGTTGTTACAAAATTTATGCGCGGCAAAATGGACGGACAACGACAACATGCCGGTCGCGCGTGATGTTTTATCGGACATGGCAATTTCCGCCGACAATGAAGAGCGCGGTGAAAGCATTAATGAATTGGCGGAACAATGCTGGCGCGCGGCGCAAAACGACGGCGCGGCGGCGGCGTTTTCGTTATTGCCGGAAAAAATGCAATTTAACGCCTGTCCGTTGTCGTTGCATGTTTGGACGGAGTATTGTCTGCGCCGCGCCAAAACGCCCGAGCCGGAAAACAGTGATGTGTTGACAGAGACGGACAAATCCATGTTGCGCGATGTATTGCAAAGCGATTATGCCTTGGCGGTAAATTTTATCCGCCATGGTGATTTCGCCGAAGGCGTCCGCGCATTGTTAATTGACAAAGACAACAACCCGCAATGGCGCGCCGCTCAT
>JAWONR010000083.1:0-10386 GCA_033865115.1 Candidatus Persebacter sydneyensis
TTGCCTCTCTTTCGTCATGCAATTTTACGCGAAATCGCCGCTTATTTACCGTCATCTCGGATATTTTTTTCAATTGTCTGATTATTAGGGCATTTGCGCGATAATTCACCCATGCACGACACACTGCCCGAATCCACGCCGCCAGACACGCCTGAGCAAATTGTCCGCCGATTGTTGGAAGTCATCTCTCGCCGCCGTCCGATGAATGAGGCGGCGGAATTGTTGGATGTGAATGTCATCTCTCACATGGACGGAAAGATTGTCGGACGTTCAAGCGGAGCGTGGCGGCGGTGGGTGCGGTTTTTGCATTATAACGCCGACAAAAGAATGTCTTCTTTGACAATTGAAGTTGATAATGTCTCTCACCGCGATGATGTTGTTTCAGTTGCCGCTCATTGGCGGGGAGAGATTGACGGACAAGAACAATTGTCGGACGCGGGGACGGTCTCTTATCGGGTGCGGGATGGAAAAATTTGTGAGATTTGGACTCATCGCGCCAACTATGTTTTTATTTACGGCGCAAAAATCAAAAGTGTCGCGGGATTTGGATGGGTGTTGTTGCGTCTTTTGTTGTGGCGGGAGAAAGATTAACGACGGACGGAGATGACTTCATTAATTGTCGGCGCGGGTAATGTTTGTATCATGCCGTCCGGCCATTCCACCACCACCTCCTTCACTTCGTCAATTTTACCCAGTCCAAAAGTCAAACCCGTCCATTGGTCTGTGGACATGCCGGTGTTGTTGTGCAATATCCGCTCGTGACTTTTGCCTTCGGATGTGACGACATAAGCCCGCGTGCCGATGGTCGAAGGCGCGTCTTCAAAAAGCAAAGTGATAAAGTTGTTGTCGGAACGATTGACAAAAGCGCGTCCGACTCCCTCCATGTCCGCCCAAAACACATCCGGACGTCCGTCATTGTTAATGTCGGTGATGAGCGGCGACTGCGAAAACGCCCGGTGTTCCAAACCCAGCGCCGGCGCATGATAAAAAGCACCGTTCCGCTGCACAAATGATTTGTTTGCGAGCTTCAACCAGCGATGCGGAGGCCACTTGATGTAGTTTTGTGACACCAACAATTCCAACTCGCCGTCCAATGTTAAATCTTCAAACACCGCTCCCCAGGCAAAACCATAGTCGTCCAACTCATATTCCGAAGTAATGTCCGTCCATTCAAAATCACCCTCGTTGCGCAATAAAATCCAACCATAATTGCGCGGCTGGTCGTCAGTTCCGTCGCCTGCCTGCTCCAATATATAACCCGGAACCGATGTCCCCGAATTCGTGAAAAATAAATCCTGGTCGCCGTCTCCGTCAATGTCGCCCGCCGCCAATCCCATCCAAAAACCCCAACCTGTCTTTACCGCTCGACTCTCAAACTTGTTGTCGCCAAGATTGCGAAATATCTCCACCTGTCCCGTGTTTTGCGCAACCACCAAATCCAAACGCTTGTCGGAGTCCAAATCAATAAAACTCGCCAAAAATGTGTTTTGTAAAGACGCCGTGCCGGATGACTCCGTAATGTCAACAAAATTAAAACCGCCGTCATTGCGCAATAATATGTTGGTCTTCGCGTGTGACGGGTCATTGAATGTCGCTGAACGGAAATTCGCCAAATCCACAAACGTACTGACATATAAATCGCCGTCTCCGTCTCCGTCAATGTCTCCAACCGCCACATTCAGCGGCGCGGAATCGGACGGCAAATTCACATCAATCCGGCGACGCGAAAAAATGCCGTCGTTGTTTTCGTAAATGAAAACACCGTCCGCGCGCGACAACAACAAATCAGTGTCGCCGTCTCCGTCCAAATCCGTGGAGTTCGCTCCGTGGGTCGCCGATGAATCTGACAAGCCCGTGCCGTCTATAATATTCACCAACTCGCCGTCTTGATATGAGAAAAGCATGTCGTCATATCCGTCTCCGCCGCCGACAAAGATTTCCAAGTGTCCATCGGCGTTGACATCAATCGGAGTCGCACCGACAAATGGATGAAACTTTTCCTCCCAGGCGTTTTTGCCGCCTCTGAGCGGCACTTCGGCAAAAGATGAAAGACCATTTTCGTCCGGCAACCGCCTCACTTGTTCATAACCACACGATGATAAAACCATCACCGACACCAAAATCACCAAATTTGAATTCAAATTGTTTCGCATACCCGCATGATACCCCGTTTTCGCGGCTTGTCAATGCGGTGTTGTTAAAAAACGCCATAATTGCGGAAAATGCCCGAATTTCGGCTATATTCCCGCCAAAAATGTGATATAATAAACGTCTTATTAATTCATAAATAGGCGGCAAACAATGTTGTTGATTGAATGTCCCTGGTGCGGGGCTCGCGAACAAACCGAATTTTCCTATCACGGCGAGGCACATATCGTCCGTCCTGAGTCGCCCGATTCGCTCGGAGACGCTGAATGGGCGGCGTATCTCTTTATGCGCAAAAACCCAAAAGGCGTTCATTACGAAAGATGGATGCATGCCTTTGGTTGTCGGAGGTTTTTTAACATGGCTCGTCATACTTTCACGGGGGAGATTTATGGCACTTATCCGATGGGCGGAGACAAACCCGCCGCCGCTCTCGCCGCCGAAACTGACTCTGCGGCTCCGAAAGACGCGCAAAAAACCGCGCCATGACTCAAAAAAACCGGCTGGATTCCGGCGGTCGCATTGACCGCGGACGCCCGTTACGCTTCACCTTTAACGGTGAAGTCATGGAAGGCTTCGCCGGTGACACAATTGCATCGGCGTTGTTGGCAAACGGCGTACGAGTGGTTGCGCGGAGTTTTAAGTATCATCGTCCGCGCGGTATTTACACCGCCGGAGCCGAAGAACCATGTGCATTCTTTACAGTGGGACAAGGCGGACATAAAACGCCCAATGTCCGTGCGACAACCGCCGAACTCACGGACGGCATGGAGATTCACACACAAAGCGGCTGGCCGTCGGCGACATTTGACCTCGGAGCGGCGGCGGGAATGGTCGGACGACTCTTACCGGCGGGGTTTTATTACAAGACATTCATGTGGCCGCCAAAGTTGTGGATGTTTTACGAGAAATGGATTCGCCGCGCCGCTTCTTCGGCGCCTCCGCCCGAAGGCACTGATGCCGATTCTTACGAACATCATCATGCGCATTGCGATGTATTGATTGCCGGCGGCGGTCCTGCGGGTTTGGCGGCGGCATTGGCGGCGGGTAATGCCGGAGCGCGTGTAATTTTGGTGGATATGAATCCGGAATTCGGCGGTGATTTGTTGTCCGCCGATGATGAAGAAGAAATAGACGGCAAACCCGCCGCCAAGTGGATTTCCGACACGGTGGACAAATTACAGGCGATGAATAATGTGACGCTTTTGTCACGCACCATTGCGCAGGGTTTTCATGACTATAACTACGCCATAGTGTTGGAGAATATTGACAAATCCGACTGGAACAAACCCGGATTGCGTTGTCGGTTGTGGAAGATTCGCGCCAAACAAATGATTGTCGCCGCCGGCGCGATTGAACGACCGCCGGTGTTTGCCGGCAATGACTTGCCGGGCGTGATGCTTGCCGATTCGGTGCGGACTTACATCCGCCGGTTTGGTGTTTTGCCGGGGCGGAGTTTGTTGTTTTTTACCGGCAATGATTCCGCCTATCGCAGTGCGTTGGCGGCGGTGAAAGCGGGCGCGCGGCGGGTGGAGATTGCCGACATGCGACCGGATGCCACCGGCGAATGGCAAACACGCGCACGCGCCGCGAATATTGTTTTACACATGGGCGCCGGTATTTGGGGAATGTTGTCATCGGGAGAATCATTAACAGCACGACTGGCGAGATTGTCTCCAGACGGCGCTTCACTTGTTAGTGGAGATGATTTTTCATCGTCTTATGATGTGGTTGCCGTGTCCGGCGGTTGGACACCAACGGCGCATTTGTTTTCACAGGCGCGCGGACAACTGGAATGGGACGAACAATGCGGAGCGTTTGTGCCGAAACAGTCGGATTCATTAAATCCATGCCGTGCCTGTGGAGCGGCGGCGGGTGTTTTTACGACTAAAGAATGTTTGAACGGCGGCACAAAAGCCGGCGCGGCGGCGGCAAAAGACGCCGGTTTTTCTTCAAAGCCAAAAAAGATTCCCGCAACATCGTCACCGGCGGAATATCCGTCATGGCGACTGCCGCTGGTGCCGACTAAACATGAGCCGGGCGAAGGACCGGGCAAACACTTTGTGGATTTAATGAATGATGTAACCGCCGCCGACATTATGCTCGCCGCGCGTGAGGGATATGACTCAGTCGAACACATGAAACGTTATACCGCCGCCGGTTTTGGCGTTGACCAGGGCAAAACCGGAAACATTAACGCGTTGTGTTTGTTGGCGCATGCACGCGGCGAAACACCGGAACAAACCGGACACACGACATTTCGCCCGCAATATTTGCCGACTCCGTTTGGCGCGGTGACCGGCGCGGAGCGGCGTGAATTGTTTGCCCCGGTGCGGCGGACACCGATGCATGAATGGCATGAATCGCACGGCGCGGTTTATGAAGACGTCGGTGAATGGAAACGCCCGTGTTATTTTCCTCGTGACGGAGAAAACATGGCGCAAGCCGTCTCTCGTGAATGTAAAGCCGCGCGCAACGGCGTTGCCATGATGGACGCCTCCACTTTGGGCAAGATTGACGTTCAAGGCGAAGATGCGGCGTCTTTTTTGGACATGATTTATACCAACGCCATCGGCGCGTTAAAGAATGAACGCTGCCGGTACGGATTAATGTTGCTTGAAGACGGCATGGTTTATGACGACGGCGTTGTTGTTCGCTGGGATGACAATCATTTTCATTTAACGACTTCCACCGGTCACGCGGCGGGAGTCATGAACTGGCTGGAAGAATGGCTGCAAACCGAATGGCCGAATTTGCGCGTGTTTTGCACCAGCGTGACCGAACAATGGGCGGTTATTGCGCTGGTCGGTCCCAAATCGCGCGAAGTATTGTCGTCTCTCACCGACATGTCCTTGGATGCGGAAGACTTTCCGTTTATGTCTGCGCGGCGCGGCACTGTTGCCGGCGTTCCCGCGCGGGTTTGTCGGATTAGTTTCTCCGGCGAGTTGGCGTTTGAAGTTAATGTTCCGGCGCGCGCGGGTTTGTATGTTTGGGAGCAGTTGTATGCCGCCGGACAGGCGCATGACGTTACCGCTTACGGCACGGAAACCATGCGCATGTTGCGTGCGGAAAAAGGATACATTATCGCCGGACAAGATTCAGACGGCTCCACTTCGCCGGTGGACATGGGATTGTCATGGATGTTGTCCAAAAAGAAAAAAGATTATCTCGGACGGCGTTCATTGTCGCGTCCGGACATGACGCGCGGCGGGCGTTTACAGTTTGTCGGACTTTTGCCGCGGGATGAAAAGACGGTGTTGCCCGAAGGCGTGTGTTTGGCGGCGTCCGCCGATGTTCGTCCGCCTTTTGCATCGGAGGGACATGTGACTTCCAGTTATATGAGTCCGTCATTATCGCGTCCCATTGCATTGGCGATGGTAAAAGACGGATTTGCACGACACGGACAGACGGTTTATGCGGCGTTGTTGAACGGCGCGAGAATTGAGGCGGAAATTGTCTCACCGGTGTTTTGGGACAAGGATGAGAAGCGGCGTGATGGATAGACCGGTTTATCGTTCACCGCTCGCCGCCAAAACATCGGGCGGTGTTTTGGACATGCGCGAAATCACTGATTTTTCGCTGGTCAATTTGCGCGGACAGGGTGATGAGTTCAAGCGCGCCGCCGCCAAAGTGTTGGGAGCGGCGTTACCGGCGGCGAATACCGCTGTTTCCGTTGGCGACGGGCGGACAATTTTTTGGCTGGGACCGGATGAGTGGTTGGTGCGCGATATGAGAGAGAGTGCGCCGAAAGAGTTGTTTGATTTATCCAAAACCATGCATGCGGCGGCGGTGGAAGTGTCTGATTATTACGCATTAATTCGTTTTGGCGGCGAGTCGGCGCGACATGCATTGGCGGACGGATGTCCGCTTGATTTGGAGACTTTTTCCGCCGGACAATGCGCCCAAAGTCGTTTGGGCGTGGCGGCGATTTTGTTGCATCAAACAGACGAGTCGCCGACTTACGAGGCGCAGGTGCGTTGGAGTTTCGCCGATTATGTGTGGGAATACTTGCGCACGGCGGCTGGTGAATGACGGGCATGACATGGCATCTTCTCGTTTTATTCCCATTATGCGGTGTCTCGCCGAAAACGGCGCGCAATCTTCGGCGCGTTTGGCTCAGCGGTTAAAGTTATCACCGTCCGCCGTCCGCCGTGCGTTGTCGGTGTTGCGCGGCACTTATGGCGCGGTGGAATATCATCAGCCTACATGGCAACTGACCTTCTCGCCGCAGTGGTTGTGTGTTGAGACATTGTCCGCCGCCTTGCCGGAGTGTAAAGTTGTCGTGGTGGAAGAGACACCCGGCACAAACATGCTCGCCAAAACCGGCGCGAGTAAAAGTGTCTTTTTTGCCGAACATCAAACACAAGGACGCGGACGATACGGACGTCGTTGGTTGGCGGTGCCGGGCGGGGCGGTGATGTTGTCTTTGCGTTTGCCGGCGCCCGCATCTTTATCCGGACTGTCGCTTGCCGTTGGGACGGCGTTGTGTCAGTCATTATCGCCGGGGTTGCGGTTGAAATGGCCGAATGATTTACTGAATGCTCGCGGCGAAAAAGTGGGCGGAATATTAATTGAAACCGCCGGCGATGATGTCATTGTCGGCGCGGGTATTAATTTAGTCATGACGGCGCGTTTGCGGGAACATGTCGCGCGTCCAATGTCGGCAATTGACATACCGCGCATGACTTGTGCGGTGTCGGCGGTGCAGACACTTTATCGGGCGGTTGAAGTTTTTACCCGCGGCGGATTGTCATCTTTTTTACCGGATGCAATGGAGGCGCATTATTATCGCGCCGGTTCGGAGATGGAGTTTCGTCATGCGGACGGCATTGCGCGCGGACGGTTTGCCGGATTTGCCGAAGACGGCGCATTGTTAATGGAATGCGGCGGCGTACGGCGTTTTGTCAGCGGAGAGATTGCACATGTGGTTGGCGGTTGATTGCGGCAACACTCGCGTGAAATGGGCGTTGATAAAAGACGGCGCGTCTTTTTGCGCTTCGGCGGTGCAGAGTGCGGCGACCGGACGTTGGCGACAGTTACAACAGGCGGCGAGACATGCATCCGAAGCATGGGTTTCGCATGTCGGTTCGGCGACGACAAAACGACAATTACGCGCGGCATTGCAGGGATGCAAACGCGTGGTGTTTGTTAAAAGTGAAGTTAAAAGCGCCGGCGTGATTAACGCATATCGTCCGTCTTCCGCATTGGGAGTTGACCGTTGGCTGGGATTGGTTGCGGCTCGGGAAGGGCGGCGTGATGTCATTATTGTCAGTGCCGGGACGGCGGCGACAATTGATGCACTGCGGCGGGACGGTGTTTTTGTCGGCGGAGCGGTGTTGCCGGGCGCGCACATGGCAAAAGACGCCCTGGCGAAACATGCCGGATTGACAGTGTCATCACCGATTCGCGCGGTTTCAACTCCGCCACTTTGCACGCGGGATGCGGTGCATGCCGGAACATTAATGTCGGTTGCGGGAGCGGCGATGTTGTTGCGGCGGCGGCTTTTACCGGGGGCGAAGTTTTTAGTGACCGGCGGTGACGCTGAAAGTTTGTTGCCGTTGTTGCCAAAGACGGCGGTTCATACGCCACATTTGCCGATTCGCGGATTAATCCGTCTGCGGGGCATGCGATGACGACTTGTCGTTTTTCGTTTTTATACCGCACTGTTTTGGCGGCGGCTTGCATCGGCGCGGCGGCGCAACAACAGGGCAGTGTGTCGGTTAGTGAAGTGTGGCTGGCGGATGCGCAGGAGACTCATGTCATGAATGTTCGTTTGGACACGGGAACGGAAGTCGTCATGCGACATTTGTTGCAGAGCGGTTATGCCGTTCGTTTTCGTTTGGATTTGCGGTTAATGAGAGCCCGCAATTGGCTTCCCGACAAGGAACTCGGTGATATTACGTGGTCGCCGCAGATTTCGTACAATTCACTGCTCAATCGTTACACTTTTTCGGCGGGGGGGACGGTGGAAGAGTACGCCGAGTTGTCGGATGCGGTGACGCGCGCGGAGACTTTTCGCACGGTGCCGGAGCGCAACTCTCCACTGGCGTTAATCTTTCGTTTGCCGGAGGCTTATGTGCTTGCACGTTATGAAATGTTGATTGACCATTTGCCCCAGCCGTTACAGGTTTCCTTATTAACCGGCGAATGGGACATTAGTTCCGGTTGGCGGCGTTTTGACGCGGAGACACGTCCATGAGGGCGCGTTATTTCTTTGCATTAATGGCGGTTGCGTTGTTGGTGTTGGCGCTCACTCAGTTTGTGATTTTTCAGCAGTCATTATTGTTGGGCGAGTGGTTGTATCGTCTTTTATTGGTGAATGTCGCATTGATAGTATTAATCACGGGAGGTGTTTTAACGGCGGCGGTGCGGTTTTGGCGTCAGTGGCGCAAAGGCGGCGGCGGTTCTTTATTGGCGAAGCGGTTAACGGCGTGGTTTTTGGCGATTGCACTTTTACCGGCGGGCGCGCTTTATGTTGTTTCGGCGGGAGGCATCTTTCGCGGCATAGAGTCATGGTTTTCCACGCCGTTGGGACATGCTTTTGCGGAGGGCGAGGCGTTTGGCAAACATGTATTGGGTTTGGAGTTTAATCGTTTGTTGAGAGACGCGCGCAACTTGGCGCAAACTTTGGACGGCGGACAGGCGCTGCCGTTTTGGCGTTATGATTTACAGTTGCTTTATCAGGTGGACAATGTGGTGATGTATGATGAAAACGGCGCGCCGTTGGATGCGGTGGGCGAGGCGGAGCCGTTGTCCGCGCCGGCGAGAAAAGAGCTGGCGGAAAACCGCGCTTATCACAATGTTTCAGAGGGGAGTGTTCGTCATTTGGAGGTGGTTGTGCCGATGCCCGGTCGGCGGGGTTCGGCATTAAAAGTGTCGCGCGCGCTGCCGGAGGGGATTGATTCCGGTCTCGCGGAGATTTCACGCGGACGCGAGGCGTATCAGCAGCTTTTAATTTTACGGCGCGGTTTGGTGTATTCATTCTTTGCGACACTGACGCTTACTTTTGTAATTGTTTTGGCGATGTCATTGTGGGCGTCCATGCGTTTGGGCGCGCATTTGTTTCGTCCGCTGACGAGAATGGCGAAAGCCGCGGTGTCGGTCGGGCATGGTGATTTTGACTATCGTCTGCCGGTGGGCGAGCAGGATGATGAAATCGCACAAGTGTCCCGCGCGTTTAACACGATGGTTGATGATTTGGGCGAAAGTCGCCGTCAAATCGGCGAACGACAGCGGGAGTTGTCCAGCACCAACAATTATTTGGAGAATTTATTGTCATCCATGACTTCCGGCGTTTTGACGGTGGATGCAGACGGGCGGTTGAAAAGATTTAACGGCAATGCGGAGGTTTTATTGGGTGTTTCATTGGGGGAATTGTCCGGACAGCATTTTGAAGACTGGACGACAATGCCGGAGATTGCGAAAATGACGCGCGAAGTCATGGACGGCAATGCGGAGTCGGAAGACCGTTTGTCGCTTGCGGACGGGAGGACTTTGTTGGTGCGGTTGCGGCGTTTGCCTCCGCCGGGGGGGGTATTAATCATGGCGGACGACATCAGTCGTGAGATTGACGCCGAACGAGAAACGGTGTGGCAGGAGGCGTCACAACGTTTTGCGCATGAGATTAAAAATCCGCTGACGCCGATTCAGCTCGCCGCCGACCGGTTAAAGACAAAACTGGCGGGCAAGTTGGACGACAAAGATGAAAAGCTTCTAATTCATCTTTCGGACATTATCACGCGTCAGATTGTTTCAATGCGAGAGATGGTGGACACTTTTCGCCTGTATGCGGGAGGCAGAAGTCGCCGTAAAACATCATTGGATTTAAACGCGGTTGCCGCCGAAGTGGCGCAGTTATATGAACGTCCGCAGTTAACATTGCGCATGGACTGGGTGGAGGAGTTGCCGCAGGTGAGGGGAGACGCGACATTGTTGCGTCAGGCGTTGCATAATATTATGGGCAACGCGGTGGAGGCGGCGGCGGCGTCTCCGTCTCCGTTGGTGGCGATAAAGACCGCGCTCGAAAACGGCCATGCGGCGGTGATTATAGAAGACAACGGCGGCGGTGTTCCCCAGCACATAAAAATATTCAAGCCTTATCAGACGAGCAAGGAGAAAGGCACCGGACTTGGTTTGGTGATTGTGCGAAAAATCATGGAAGAGCACGGCGGCGAAGCATGTTTGGAAAACATTCCCGGCGGCGCCCGCGCCATTTTGCGTTTTCCGCTGCCAAGTGAGCCG
>JAWONR010000084.1:0-8422 GCA_033865115.1 Candidatus Persebacter sydneyensis
TTAAACCTCATCCGCCTTTTTCCCCGCCAACACACTTTGAATCTCCGCGTTCATTTTACGCGCCGCGAAATCCTCACTGACTTTGTCCAACTCTTTTATCGCCGCGTGAATCTCCCTGTGCGAATCACCGCCGAGCGACTTCTTTAACTCCGAAAGCGCGTTTTCAATCCTGGCTTTTTCCTCCGCCGACAACAACTCCGGTGAATCAGCGACCGCTTTTTCCACCGCGCGCAAAATTGATTCGCCCTCCAATGACGCCTCTTTCGCACGGCGCAATTCCGCGTCTTCATCCGCAACCGCAAAAGAAGCATCCAACATCGACAAAATTTGTGCCTCATCCAATCCATAAGCCGGCTTTACCGACACATTCGCGCGAACGCCGGTTTCGCGTTCGGTCGCCGACACCGACAACAAACCATCCGCATCAACCCGAAACTCCACCCGCACTCGCGCCAAGCCTGCAGACATCGGCGGAATCCCCGACAATGTAAATTGCGCCAATGAACGACAGTCTCGTACCAACTCGCGCTCGCCCTGCACCACATGAATACTCATCCCCGTCTGTCCGTCCTGGTGAGTCGTAAACTCCTGCGACTTCTCAATCGGAATCGCCGTGTTGCGGGGAATCACTTTTTCGGCGAGTCCGCCCATCGTCTCCAATCCCAACGACAACGGAATAACATCCAACAACAACCAATTGTCATCTCGGCGGTTGCCCGACAATAAATCCGCCTGCGCAGCAGCTCCCAATGCCACCGTCTCATCCGGATTAAGTTTGTCAAAAGGCGGTCGTCCAAACAACTCCGACACCGCCTTTTTAATCATCGGCATGCGAGTCGCTCCTCCCACCAACACCGCTTGTTTAATATCAGACGGTAAAACACCGGCATCCGACAACGCACGCTCGCAGCATGAAATCGTTGACTTCACCAAGGAAGAAGATGCAGCTTCAAACTCCGCCGCGCCGATTTCACATTCCACTCCGCCCGGCGCTCTTAACATCGCCATGTCTTCGGTGGTGAGATGCTCTTTAATCTCGCGCGCGGCGGCGGCAAATCTTAATTCATCTTCGGCCGACAACGGCGGCGCGCCGGTTTTAACATGCGCCAAACGCATGAGAATGCGGTCAAAATCATCTCCGCCCAATGCAGTGTCTCCGGCCGCGGCGAGAACCGTAAAAACACCTTTGCGCATGCGCAACACCGAAACATCAAAAGTGCCTCCGCCCAAATCATAAACCAAATAATCACCTTCTTCAGCATCGTCCAAACCATAAGCAACCGCCGCCGCCGTCGGTTCACCAAGCAAACGATATAAATGCAAACCCGCCAATCGCGCCGCGTCTTTTGTCGCCTGCCGTTGTGCATCGTCAAAATACGCCGGAACAGTCACCACCGCTCCCGCAACCGATTCACCAAAAAATGATTCCGCCTGCCGGCGCAAATGACGCAAAATCTCCGCCGACACTTCCACCGGACTTTTATCTCCCGCCGCCGTCCGTAACACCGCCATCCCGCCGCCGTCCGCATAATCATAACGATAAGATTCTCCTGTGTCCGCCGCGCCGCGTCCCATTAATCGCTTCGCGGAACAAATTACGTTTTTCGGGTCTTCCGCCCGTTTTGACAACGCCTCATGTCCCGCGGTTATCGTGCCGTCTTTGGAATAATGCACCGCTGACGGCATTATTGTCCGATTTTGTGAATCGCTCGCCGATACCGCTCCGCCTTCTCGAACCGCCGCCACAACCGAATTGGTCGTGCCAAGGTCAATGCCCACCGCCAATTTAAGAGGACGCGAAGATGTCGGTGTTTCCTCCGGCTCTTGAATCTGCAACAAAGTCATGACGCGGAAAAGTCTGTGAGCATTTTTTGTAAGTACTTCCAACGACGAACCGCATCCGCCGCCGACTCCCATTCCGCCTTCGCCAAAAAAGAATCAGTTGCAGAGACCGCCTCGTCACGCGCGGTTTTAATTTCTTCAACAACCGCGGCGCGGCGTTTGACATCCGCGCTTTCCAACTCCTCGCGCCATTCAATTTGTTGCATGAGAAATTCAGGCGGCATCGCCGTGTTGTCTTCGGCAAATGCCACAACTCCGTTTAATGAAAGCAAATAAGCCGCCCGACGCAACGGGTCCGACAATGTCGAATAAGCGTCATTAATGCGGGACGCCATTTGCAAAGCCGCGCGGCGGGAGGCTTCTCCTCCGCCGGCAAAACGGTCGGGATGCGCCTTTGACTGTAATGACTCGTATTTTGTCCGCAAAACATCCGCGGAAAGCGACCCTGTGCGCGGTAAACCAAACAGTGCAAAATAATCGCAGGAAAAAAAATCCTCCATCGCAGAGGCGGACTTAAGTGGTGAAACTTTCGCCGCAACCGCAACTTTCTTTGACATTCGGATTGTTAAACTTCAAGCCCGACTGCAAACCCTCGTGAACATAATCCACCTCCATACCGCGAATATGAGGTAAGGACTTCGGGTCCGTCAGAATCGTCACACCGCCGGCGTCAAATGTAATGTCGCCTTCGCGTAACTCATCTGCGAACTCCACGACATAGGCAAGACCAGAACAGCCCGAAGAACGAACCGCAAGACGAATTCCCGCCGTATGACGTGCTCGTCCGGCAATGCATTCGCGCATGTGAGCCGCCGCCGCAACAGTCAGCGAAACGCTCATACTAATTAAGCGCTTTGCGGATGCTTCTTGCGATAGTCGGCAACCGCCGCCTTAATCGCGTCTTCCGCCAAAATCGAACAGTGAATCTTCACCGGCGGCAACGCCAACTCCTGGGCAATCTGCGTGTTTTTTATCGACATCGCCTCGTCCAAGGTCTTGCCTCGAACCCACTCGGTAATTAATGACGAAGACGCTATCGCTGAACCGCAACCGTAAGTCTTAAAACGAGCGTCTTCTATAACGCCGCCTTCGCTGACTTTGATTTGCAACTTCATCACATCCCCGCAAGCCGGCGCGCCAACCATACCGGTCGCCACATTCTTGTCGTCCTTGTCGAAAGAACCCACATTACGCGGGTTTTCATAATGATCCATCACTTTTTCACTGTAAGCCATGAGTCCATCCTCCTTGTTTGGTGATTATGTTTCATAGATTATAACACTATTTGACGCTAATTTCGCCTTTTTTATCGGTGTTTGACCGGCGTTTGACGTTTTAGCGGTAAAATCTCCTAAAATGAGCGAAATTAGAGGTAATTGTTGCTATTTTCCTGTTATTTCAAAAACTTCCAAAACTGCCAAAACTTCCTTTTGCCTCTTTCCGCTAGTGATGCCAAAATAATACCCTGTCCGGGAGTGCTTTTTTTCTGGTGCTTTGCCATGCATGTGTCGCATATCGGCGTTTCAATGCCCGCCAGCGGACCTGTGTTCATCACCAGACGATGACAGGTTTGGGCATACAGCTCGCAACGACAGCCGCAACACTTTACTTTTTCTATACCAGCTTCCATAACGATATTATAACAATAATCCGCCACATTTCCGTGTGAGGCGGTAAATATTTATAATTCGGATATATGGTCGCGCCAATCTTTGCCTGTACGGGCGCATGCGCCCTGTCGACGGTGGCGCGTAAAATCTCCCGAGATAAACTCGCGGAATTGCAAACCGTTGACGGCTTCGCCGTCCGCCAAGTGTTCTTTGTCCGAATGAATACACACGACTCCCGGCAAGAAGCTCGCCTGCGTGAATTGCTGGACGCCCGTGAAGACTTCCTCGACGAAAACGAAAATGATAATGTCGCCGCCTCTGCGCTGATTATTCCGCGTCCGGGCGTTAAATCACCTTGGGCGTCCAAAGCCGGCGATATTCTCCGACATTGCGGCTTGGATGCGGTCGGGCATGTGGAACGAGGAGTTTTCATGCGCCGCGGCGACAAATACGCCGCCCAAGTCGCCGACCGCATGGTGCAAACTGTTTTACACTCGCCAAATTTGAAAAACTGGCGGCGATTGTTTGATTCGCCTCAGCGTAAATCGGCGCGCGAGGTTGATTTGAACTCGCTAACGGAAATTAATAACGACTGGGGATTGTCATTGTCGGCGGAAGAAATTGAACATTTGCAAAAGTTATACACGCGCCTAAAACAAACGCCGACCGAAGCGGAATTGATGATGTTTGCACAAGCGAACTCCGAACACTGCCGCCACAAAATATTTCGCGCGGCATGGACGGACGGCGGTGAATCATTGATGGATTTAATTCGTAAAACACATGCCGCCTCGCCTCAAGGCGTTATCACCGCTTTTTCCGACAACGCCGCCGTTGTCCGCGCCGCCGAGGGAAAAGATTTCGCTCCCGACATTAACGGCGAGTATTGCGACAACGGTGAATTATTACTGGTGGCAAAAGCTGAGACACACAATCATCCCACCGCTATCTCGCCATTTGCCGGCGCCGCAACCGGCAGCGGCGGCGAAATACGAGATGAAGCCGCCGCCGGACGCGGTTCAACAACACGCGCCGGATTTGCCGGATTTATCGTCTCACGCATGGCATTGTCCGATGTCGAACCGCCCGCTTGTCATGAGCCGTCTTCGCATCTCGCATCTCCGTTGGAGATTATGATTGACGCTCCACTGGGCGCGGCAAACTATTGTAATGAATTCGGACGTCCGTCATTGGCGGGATTTTTTCGCGCTTATGAAAACCGTCTTGACAAACGCAACATTGGTTTTCACAAACCTCTGATGTTGGCGGGAGGTTTGGGACACATACGCACGGAATCCACGGGCAAAAACCCAATACCGCCGGGAGCTAAAATCATTCAACTCGGCGGACCGGGTTTTCGCATCGGCATCGGCGGCGGTGCGGCATCCAGTCGCACTGCGGACGGCGATGATGATGACTTCGCCTCGGTACAACGCGACAACGCCGAAATGCAAAGACGAACACAGGAAGTTTTGGATGCATGTCGCCGACTTCACGACGGCAAAATATTATCGTTACATGATGTCGGCGCGGGCGGAATCGCCAACGCCGTCATTGAAATGGTGCATGATGCAAAAGTCGGCGCGCGTATTGAACTCGCGCGCATTCCCAGCGAAGACCCCGGCATGTCGGCGGCGGAAGTGTGGTGTAACGAATCGCAAGAACGTTATGTTTTGGCGTTGGATGCGAATGCGGAAGACACTTTCGCCTCCGTTTGCGCGCGCGAAAACTGTCCCTACGCGGTCATCGGCGAAGCGACAAAAGAACAACAAATTGTACTTGTCGGACAAAATGATGAAACCGTTGTTAATTTACCGCTTGCCGAAGTGTTGGATAATATTCCTCATCCGCCGCGCGTTGCATCACCGACAAAAACCGAAACACCCGCGGACAAAACAACTCCCGCGCAGACATGCGCACTTGGCGAAATGTGCGAGGCGGTTTTGTCTCATCCGACAACGGCAAACAAACGTTTTTTAATTACCATCGGCGACCGCACAGTCGGAGGACTGACTGCGCGCGACCAAATGGTCGGACCATGGCAAACTCCCGTTGCCGATTGTGCGGCGTTTTTTAATGATTACAATTCATTCGGCGGTGCGGCTTATGCATTGGGCGAGCGAGCGGGAATTGCCGCGCAAAATCCCGCCGCCGGAGCGCGCATGGCGGTTGCCGAATCATTAAGCAATCTTGCGGCGGCGGCGCGCGGTGAATTACGCGAAGTCAAACTCTCTCTCAATTGGCTCGGCAACTGCGCCGATGAAGTGCGAGTTGGTGAATTACGCGCCGCCGTCTCTGCCGCCGCCGATTTTTGTGTTGAATTAAATGTCGGCGTGGTGGTGGGAAAAGATTCTTTGTTTATGCGCGCCGACTCCAACAACAATGCAACAATAGAATCGCCCGCCATGCCCGCCGCAACGGCGTTTATGCCGTGCGAAGACGCGCGCCGCATTCTCACGCCGCAATTGTCCGCAGAGTCGGATTCTTTTTTAATGTTGGCGGCTCCCGAAACAAAACGTCGTTTAGGCGGAAGTGTTTTCGCGGAAATTTACGGAGACAATGATGAAACTCCCGACATTGACGCCGCCGCAATGAGCGCATTTTGGCGCGCCGTTGCCGAATGTCATGCGCGGGGATTATTGTCGGCTTATCATGACCGTTCGGACGGAGGATTATGGGCGGCGGCATGCGAGATGGCTTTTGCCTCCAACTGCGGTGTTACTTTGGTGATGGATTCGCTTTTACCCGCCGCGCAAACCGACGGCGGCGAGCGGTTTGTCGGAGGTGACAAACGCGGATTGGAAACCGCGTTATTTTGCGAAGAAATCGGAGCGCTCTTGGAAGTCTCGGAAAAAAACGCGCCGCAAGTTTTACAAATATTCGCCGATGCCGGATTATCCGACAACATCCAAACCGCCGGACGCAAAAACGACTCTCGGCGAATTCGCATTTACGGCGGCGGACGACAGTTGGAAGATTTTGATTTGGATGATTTGCGGCGTCGTTGGGATGCGACCGCTTATGAGATTTGCAAACGCCGAGACGCTCCCGACTGTGCCGAAGCCGAACATCAGCGGGATTTGTCCGACAACGGAGGATTGTTTTTGCGGTTGCCCGACAGTTTTCCGTCTCCCGCGCCGATTGTCGGCGGTGCTCGTCCGCGCATTGCGATATTGCGCGAACAAGGCGGAAACGGACAACGCGAAATGGCGGCGGCTTTTACGCGCGCCGGCTTTTTGGCGGAGGATGTCACCATGAACGATTTGCGCGGCAAACAAACACTTGATGAATTTGTCGGCGTGGCTTTATGCGGCGGTTTTTCTTTTGGCGATGTAATGGGAGGAGGACGCGGTTGGGCGGAAGGCATTTTGCAAAATCCAAAACTGGCGGATATGTTTGAATCATTTTTTGCGAAGAATGACACTTTCGCTTTTGGCGCGTGCAATGGTTGTCAGGCATTGGCGTTGTTGCAGCCGCTCATGCCAAAGTCAAAAGAATGGCAGTTTCCGCGTTTTGTCTCCAACGCCAGTTGTCGTTTTGAAGCGCGTTTTGTGATGAATGAAATATTGTCGTCACCGTCTCCGTTGTTTTTAGACATGGCGGAGGCGTGTTTGCCGGTCGCATCTTCGCATGCCGAAGGACGCGCGATTTTTGACATGAATGATTCGCGCACACATTCGCCGGCGGTTTTGCGTTTTGTTGACGCAAACGGCGCGCCCACATTACAATATCCCGACAATCCAAACGGCAGTGCGGAGGGTTTTTGTGGATTTTGTTCACCGGACGGTCGCATTACCGTTGCCATGCCGCATCCGGAACGGGTTTTTCGGCGGGCGCAAATGTCGTGGGCACCGCCTCAATGGGAGCATGATGATTCACCGTGGTTGCAAATGTTTGTCAATGCGCGGCGGTTTGTACAATAAGAGCGCGTGAGTGAAAGTCATGTCATCACCGATTAGAGTCGCCCAGTTGTTGCCGCGCATGCATGACGGCGGAGCGGAACGTGGCGCGGTGGATTTGGCGCGCGAACATCACAAAAGCGGCGCGGCGGAGCATGTCATATTGGCGGAGTCCGGACGGTTGTCGGCGGAAGTCATCAAACACGGCGCGCGATTTATGCCGTTGCCGTTGGCGTCCAAAAATATTTTTACCGCCTACTCTCGCGCGCGACAACTGCAAAAAGTCCTGCGCGCCGTTTCTCCGGACATTGTCCATGTGCGCAGTCGTGTTCCGGCGTGGTTGCATTTTGTTGCCAATAAAAAATTGAATATTCCAACAGTTGCAACGGCTCATGGAATCAACAGTGTTAGTTTTTACAGCAAAATCATGACTCGCGCGGATGCGGTTATATGTCCGGGCGCCGCCGTTGCCGAACATTTACAGCGCGCCTACGGTGCTGAACATCTTACCGTCATCGGACGCGGCGTGGATGTGGAATATTTCGACCCCGCAAAAACTTCACACACCGCGGCGGATGAACTTCGAAAAGAGTGGGATGTGCAAGACAACACGGTGTTGTTGTCGGTCGGTCGTCTTTCGGAGCAAAAAGGACATGAAAATTTGTTGCATGCGCTTGCCAAACTTCCGCCGCATTTTGTCGGAGTGTTTGTCGGCGAAGGGCGGCGGCGACAACGGCTTATATCTTTGGCGCGGCAGTTGGGTGTTGCCGCGCGCGCTCGTTTTGTCGGTACGCGCGCAGACATGCGCGAAGTTTATGCGATGTCGGATGTTGTTTTGTCGTGTGCGATTTATCCCGAATCTTTCGGTCGCACCATCGCCGAGGCGTTGGCGATGCAAAAACCGGTGATAGCCGCGGCGCACGGCGGCGCAAAAGACATTATCACTGATGATGAAAGCGGCGGTGTTCTTGTTCCTCCGTCCGATGTCGGCGCGCTTGTTGACGCCCTGCAAAAACCAATGCCGAACGCCGAACATTCCCGCGAAAGAATCTTAAAACGATTTACCGCCCT
>JAWONR010000085.1:0-7881 GCA_033865115.1 Candidatus Persebacter sydneyensis
AAACACTTAATGCGCGGGACGATGTCGGGGCGTCAGCCATTGACGGATGTGTTTGGCGGCGGAAGTTTTATCATTATCCAACAGCCATTCCGCCGCTTTGCCGGCGGCGGCGATTAAATCGGAATCTTCACCGACTCGCGCGATTCTCAAAGGCGGCATGCCGCTTTGTTTTTTTCCCAGCCATTCACCGGGACCGCGTAAGCGCAAGTCTTCTTCGGCGATGTTAAAACCGTCCGTTGTTTCGCGCAATATTTTCAGTCGTGTTTTGGCTTCTTCCGACAAATCATCGGCGTAAAGCAAAATACACACGCCTTCACGTCCGCCCCGCCCGACTCGTCCGCGCAATTGATGCAACTGTGAAAGTCCCATCCGCTCGGCGTGTTCAACCACCATAATATCGGCTTGTGGAACATCCACGCCGACTTCTATGACAGTGGTCGCCGCCAAAAAACGCGACTTGCCGGCGCGAAACATGTCAATCGCGGCCTGTTTTTCAGCGGAGGGCATGCGTCCGTGCAAAACTTGCGGCGACAATTGCGGATAATCACGGCTCACTTGTTCCAACAATGAAAAAACATCCTGCAAACCGTCTGATTCTTCAATACGCGGACAAACCCAATAAGCGGCGCCGTCCGTTTGTTTATTAATACGCTCCAACACCTCATCACGGCGGCGACACGGCACCAATACGGTCGACACCGGCTTGCGTCCCGGCGGCAACTCATCCAACACGCTCATATCAGTGTCGGCAAACGCACTCATCGCCAAAGTGCGCGGAATCGGCGTGGCGCTCATCATTAATTGATGTGAAGTTCCTCCCGCCAAAAGCGCGCGTCTTTGTTCAACGCCAAACCGGTGTTGTTCGTCTATCACCGCCAACGCCGGCGGCGGCAGACGTTCTTCTTCATAAAACAATGCATGAGTGCCGACCGCCACATGCGACAGTCCAAAACGCAAACGCGCCAGGGCATCGCGCCGTTGTCCGCTTTTATCCGCGCCGGTTAACAACTCACACTGCACTTCGGAGGACGCAAAATACGCCGACAATGTTTCGTAATGTTGGCGCGCCAAAATCTCCGTGGGCGCCATCAACACGGCGGCTTTTCCGCATTTTGCCGCCGCCAAACATGCAAAAGCGGCGACCGCGGTCTTGCCGCTGCCGACATCGCCCTGCAACAACCGCCTCATCGGGCGTGTTTGTTGCATGTCATCACACACTTCCACAACGGCTTTTTGTTGTGCGGCGGTTAATTCAAAAGGCAATGATTCACGCAGGGCGACATCCCACTCTGACGGAGGTGAAACCGACACCGCCCGTTGTCGCTCTCTTTTCCGGCGGCGCGAACGCAATACAATTTGATGAGCGAGTAACTCATCAAACCGTAAACGCCGCCATGCGGGATGTGTTCCGTTATGCAAACTGGCGACGGTGTCTTCATCATCCGGCGGCGGACGGTGAATTAATGCCAATGCTTCTTTTGCGACATGCTCGCCGCCGTTAAAACTGCGAAACTTCTCCGGCGTTGTTTCCGGCCACTGTAATTCATTTATGGCATCGGCGACAATCTTTCGTTGTCTTTCCTGTGAAATACCGCTCACCGCGCCATAAATCGCCTGCATTTTTCCCGGTGCGCGCGCGAATTGAATTTTGGGATGAGCCATTTCCCAACCGCGTCCAAACTTCACCGCACCCATCACTCGTAACCGTCCGCCGACTGACAAAGCGCGCTCCAAACCGGGCGTGGCATTAAAAAAACGCGCACACAACAATCCGCCTTCGTCATCTTCTATCTGCGCAATAATTTGTCGTCGTCCCCCCCGCCATCGCGCGGTTTTGGCGTCTGCAACAACGCCTTCCACCAACGCGTTTTGTCCGTTGCGCAAGGTGGAAACCATTTGTGGTGACTCCCAATTTTCATAACGCAACGGAAACCGTAAAATCATGCCGACTGTCGAAGATATGCCGGCTTGTTTTAGCGCGGTTCTAACCGAAGACGGCAGTCGCCTCCAAAACAGTGATGCCGTGAGTTCCGACATGCCGCGCGACAACTACGTCCGCATGCGCGCGCCGGAAGAGTCATGCAAAGGGCGAAAAGAAGCGCTCGCAGGTATTTTTTCGCCGGCGACTTCCACTTCATAACGGGATGCCAGCATGTCTTTTTCATTTTCATCCGGCGCGCAGGACACATAACCAAAACCAACCGCCGCGCCGACGGTATGTCCGTAATTGCCGCCGGTGATATAACCGGTAATTTTACCGTCACGCCACACCGGTTCATGATGAAACAAAAGCGGTTCCGGTGACTGTAATTGGAACAACATTAAACGACGGGACAATCCCTTTTCACGCGCGCGCAACACTGCATCCCGTCCGACAAACTCTTTAACATCCGTTTTAACGGCAAAACCAAGTCCCGCCTCCAACACATGGTCTTCGGATGACAATTCATGTCCAAAATGGCGAAATCCTTTTTCCAACCGGCAGGAATCCAACGCATGCATGCCGCAAAGCGTCAATGGTTTGTCATTCGCCCGCGTCATAAGCGCGTCAAAAACATGCGCCGTGGTTTCGGTCGGCGTATAAATCTCCCATCCCAATTCACCGGCGAATGAAATACGATGTGCGCGCGCCATGACGCCGTCAATTTCCACCGCTTTCGCGGTTGCAAACGGAAAAGAGTCATTGTCCAATCCGCCGCCGGTCAGCGGCGACAAAAACTCGCGTGATTCCGGACCAAAAACCGCCAACACCGATTCCGCTCCCGTCATATCAAACAATTCACACTTCACATCGGGAGAAATATGCCGCCGCAGCCATTTTATGTCTCGCCGCACGGAAGCCGCCGGAGACACCACCAAAAAATCATCTTCGGCGAGTCGGACAATTGTGACATCGGCTTCAACTCCGCCGTTGGAATTAAGAAACGGCGTATAAACAATGCGACCGCATGCCACGGAGACATTGTTTGCCGCGACATGTTGTAAAACTTTTTCGGCATCCGCGCCGCGCACGCGGATTTTGCCGAAACTCCCGAGGTCAAAAAAACCGGCACTCTCGCGCACGGCGGCATGTTCGGCGGCGTGATAGACAAACCAATTTTGTCTTCCCCATCCATATTCATATTTCGGCGTCTTACCGGCGCGCAATTCCGACTCCGGCAAAAACCAATGAGGACGTTCCCAACCGGCGGTTTCGCCGAAACATGCACCTCGCGCCGACAACCGGTCATGAATCGGCGAACACCGAAGTCCTCGCGCCGTTTCCATTTGTCGATGTGGAAAATGGTCGGCGTATAAAACACCCAGTGATTCCGCGACTCGTTCCCGCAAATATTGTCTTCCCGCCTGCCACGGTAAAAAGCGACAAATATCGGTCTCCCACAAATCCATCGGCGGTGCGCGGTCATTCATCCACTGAGCCAGCGCCATACCCGCGCCGCCGGCGGATTGAATGCCCACTGAGTTAAATCCCGCAATGACATAAAAGTTTTCCACTTCCGGCGCTTCGCCCAACAAATAACGATTGTCAGGAGTGAAACTTTCCGGTCCGTTAAAGAATGTTTGCACGCCGGTGGTCTGCAAAAGCGGCAGACGCGCCGTTGCCATGTCCAACACCGGCGCGAAATGGTCGTAATCTTCGGGCAGTGAGTCAAAACAAAAGTCCTTTGGAATGCCGTCCATGCCCCATGGTTTTGCACACGGTTCAAAAGCGCCCAACAATATTTTACCGGCGTCCGCCTTGTAATAAGCGTGTTCGTCCGGCACGCGCAATGACGGCATGTTGGCGGGCAGTCCGTCAATGGGCTCGCTGACAATATAAAAGTGTTCGCATGCATGCAACGGCACGGCAACTCCCGCGCGTTGTCCGAGTTCGCGAGCCCACATGCCGGCGGCGTTCACGACATATTCAGCTGCAATGTCGCCCTGTTCGGTTCGCACGCCGACAACCCGCCCGTTTTTAATTAACACTTCTTCCACCGCGACATCCTCAACAATTTGCGCGCCCATTTGTTTCGCGCCTTTTGCCAGCGCGAGAGTGATATTAACGGGGTCGCCTTGTGCGTCTTTTTCAAACCATGCGCCGCCGACAACATCATCAATGTTCAATCCCGGATAAAGTCGCGCGGCGTCATCGGCGGTGACTTCTTCCGCGGGTGCGTCAAACGCTTTTGCCGCCGACACGGCGCGGCGCAACTCTTCCATGCGCGGTTTTGCCGTGGCGACGGTCAATGCGCCGGTTTGTTTGTAACCGGTGGCAACGCCGGTTTCAGTTTCAAGTCCGGCGTACAATTCATGCGAATACGCCGCCAGTCGAGTCATGCTTTTGGAGGGACGAAAACGCGGCAGAAGTCCGGCGGCGTGCCATGTCGTACCGCAGGTCAGTTTTTTTCGCTCGAGCAGTACGACGCCGTCCCAGCCAAGTTTGGCCAAATGATACGCTGTTGAACATCCGGCAATACCGCCGCCGACAACAACCGCTCTTGCATGTTTTGGCAAATCGCCCATAAAAAAATATCTCCGTTGTCGGCAAAATTATGCCGTTGTTTTCAAATCATTTCGGCGTTCACACAAAAAAAGACGCCGGTTTTACAAGTCGGTTATAAAACCCGCCGATAGTCATCCCGTTCTTCTTCACTGATGCGCGCGATTTCACGCCGCATTTCCGAGGTTTTTATTTGATGATACAACCGCAAAAAGCGTTTGTCAATATACTGCGGCAAAATTTTGGCGCGTGCGAAAGTTTCCATCGCCGCATGCCATGTCGCGGGGACGCGGGATGTCGCCATTGATTTAGGCGGAGTCAGGCGATTGACAATTCCCCAATGAACGCCCGCCATTAACGCCGCCGCAACCAAACATGGATTGGCGTCCGCTCCCGGTGTTCGCAGTTCCAGTCTTACGGCGCCGGGAGAATCCGCCAGTGGAATACGCACCGCCGCACGGCGGTCTTCCTTTGCCCAACATGCCGAAAGCGGCACATAAGAACCGGGAACAAAACGGCGATAAGAATTGCCAAACGGCGCAAAAAACAAAAACGCCTCGCGCATCACCGCCAACGCGCCGGCGACGGCGGACATTAACATCTTTTCATCGGTGAAACAAAAACCTCCCCTGCCGTCCTGCAAACTCAAATGTACATGCATGCCGCTGCCCGAAAGTTCACCGCGCGGTTTTGCCATAAAAGTCGCGCGTCTTCCGACTGCGCGCGCGCAGGAACGCACCAAACGGCGAAACAACAACGCCTGTAAACATGCCTCTTCGGCGTTGCCGTGTCGTAAGTTGACTTCAAACTGTCCCGGCGCGTATTCGGAAATGGCGGCGCCAAGATTGATGTTTTGTTCCGCCGCGGCGCGTCTTAACAGATTAAAAAAATCATCATTCCGCGCCATTTTATCGGGAGAATACAATTCGGAGTCGTTTGCAGAGTTGTCTTCGCCGTCCAGATAAAACTCAAACTCCGCGGCGAGGACGGGTGTCATATTATCCGCCGTGAGTTTGTCGGAGACCGCCGCCAGCACCGCCTGTGGCGAAGCATAAAACGGTTTGCCGTCCGGCAGTTGCATGGTCATCACTGCCTGTTCGCCGTCTTTTCGCCATGCGGTTTTTGCTCGGGTTTGCGGCAAAAAGACACATGGATAATCCGGGTCTCCGGTTGCGAGTCCTATGCCGGTTTCTTCAACGACTCCGCCGTCCAGTCTCAGGGCGTACAACGAGCGCGGCATGGACAGGCCGTTTTTTATGGCGTCTTCAACATCGGGAGGCGGCAGTTGCAAGCCGCGCCAGACGCCGTTAATATCGCTAATCAGCGCGTCAAACATGGATGTTTTTGTCGTTCAGGACAAAACATTGGCGACGGGCGTATGTCGCATATTGAGCGAGTGGGCGGAATGTTCGCATGTCAGAGCGCCTTCGACGACCGAGAGTCCGTTTTGCAGATGACGGTTTTTGGCGGCGGCTTTTTGCCATCCGTTGTCGGCGATATACAGCGCCAGCGGAGCGGTGACATTATTGAGCGCATAAGTGGAGGTATGCGGCACTGCGCCGGGCATGTTGGTTACGCAATAATGCACCACGCCGTGTTTGACAAAGACGGGTTTGTCGTGTGTTGTGGGTTTTGCGGTGGCGATACAGCCGCCTTGGTCAATGGCGACATCCACCGCGACCGAGCCGGGCGACATGGACTTAATCATTTTTTCGGTGATAAGTTTTGGCGCTGCCTCACCGGCGATGAGGATTCCGCCGATAACGGCGTCAGCACTGGCGATTTCGCGTTCCAAGTTACCGGGAGAAGAATGACATGTCCGAACGGCGCCGTTAAATTCACGGGTAATATCGTCCATAACGGAGGCGTTATTATCCATAACAATGGTATTCGCGCCCATGCCGAGAGCGATACGAGCGGCGTTTCTTCCGACCATCCCGCCGCCGAGGATAACGATTTTTGCGGGCAGGACTCCGGGCACACCGCCGATAAGTTTCCCCATACCGCCGGTGGATTTTTGCAGGTAATTAGCGGCGGCTTGTGCGGCGAGTCGTCCGGCGACTTTGGACATGGGAGCTAACAGAGGGAGTCGTCCGGCGTCATCGGTGACGGTTTCATAAGCGATACAAACGGCTCCGCTTTTGACGAGTTCCCGGGTAAGTGTTTTATCGGCGGCGAGGTGCAGATAGGTAAAGAGGATTTGTCCGCGTCTCAGCATACGTCTTTCGGGAGCGAGAGGTTCTTTGACTTTGACGATCATGTCGGCATCGGCAAAGACTTGTTTGGCGTTTTTAGCGATTTTAGCGCCGATTTTACGATAGTCGTTGTCATTGACGCCGATACCGTCGCCGGCACCGGTTTGAACGATGACATGATGTCCGTGTCGCCGCATCAAGTCAGCGGATTCGGGAGTCATGCCGACGCGATATTCGCGGTTTTTGGTTTCTTTAGGGATTCCGATTAGCATAGCATTCTCACTTTCGTCGGCGAGGCAAAACCGCCTTCGCCGTCCAAATTGGAATTATACTCCTTTTTTTCCCGCAAAGATTTGATTATTTTGGGATATTTTTGAGATTATTTTGGGATTTTGGGGGTTATTCCAGCAATGCCAAACACCGCCCTGTCTATGTTAGAATATGTTCCATGCCGCAAAAAGAGGGGGAGATTGTAACGGGAGCCGCTCCCAAAAACATCATTATTTGTTGCGACGGCACGGGTAATGATTACGGCGTCCACAAAACCAATGTTGTACGCGTTTGTGAGATTGCGGTCAAGAGCGATTCACAACTTGTATATTATGACCCCGGCATAGGGACGGACGGCGAGTCGTTCACGCCTCGGATTATTGGCAAAAGCGTCAAAAACGCCTGGCAAAAGATGTTTGGGACGGGCTTGCAGCGAAATGTGGGAGAGGCATACCGTTTTTTGATGAAGGTCTATCGTCCGGGCGACAGGGTTTATATTTTTGGTTTTTCACGAGGCGCTTATACAGCGCGGTCTTTGGCGGGAATGCTTTATCGTTGCGGTTTGTTGCATTTTGGCTTGGACAATTTGGTGGAACAAGCCACCAATCTTTACAACAAAAACGAGTCACATTTACAACGCGGATTTAAGGACAATTTTTGCGCCCGTCCCTGCCCCGTGCATTTTATCGGCGTCTGGGACACCGTGGAATCTCTTGGAGTAATTACGGGACGCAAATTTCATGACTGCCGGTTAAACCCGGAAATCAAACATGCCTATCATGCCGTATCGCTTGATGAAAAGCGGAGTAAGGTTTCACCTTGCCTGTGGGAAGAAGCCAATATTGCCGAGGGACAAACCATGGAACAAGTTTGGTTTGCCGGCGTGCATTGTGATGTCGGCGGTTGGTACGAAGAGCGCGGACTTTCGGACAT